>CAZOGW010000053.1:0-19715 GCA_964579415.1 uncultured Acidimicrobiaceae bacterium
TCCTACTCGAGATGGGTATCACCTTCGTGGTGTAGGCGGCGATACCGCGCCAGGGTGACGACGCGGCGCCTTCCCGTTCATACGTTCGAGAGAGCGATGACAGGGAGGAACATGCCCACCGCGAGACGTCCGCTCCTCGACGATCTGAAGCCACAGCGACATTCGAGCAGGGTGCTCCATGTCTTTGGAGGATTCTGGATCTTCAGCGCCCTAGTCCACACCGGTCTCCTCGCCGCCACCGGATTCGAGTGGTCGGGATCTGTCTCCTAGCGAAAGCCATCGTATTCGGCGATCGTGTCCGCCGATCCCGCGCTTGTGCTGAGCGCGGTCGAGGTCTACGAGACGGCACACATCGACTTCGCCGAGGCCTATCTGGTGGCATGTGCCGAAGCCACCGGCATCGGCGCGGTTGCCTCGTTCGAGCGGTCGCTCGATCGAGTCGCCACTTTCGGGCGTATCGAGCCGCCATCTCCCTGAACAGCAACGCGAAGTCCCGGAGTGGGCGTTACTCCGTCGATGGACTGATGCGGCGGCGGTTGATGATGGTGGTGACGGGTATGGGGGCGCCGAGTGTCCAGTAGTCGTAGTCGTCGATGTTGAGATAGGTGTAGAGCCGAGCAGGGGCGTCCGGCGCGGGGCGCCACGGCTCGGTCCTGCCGTGGGTGCGGATGTGAGACACCATCTGGTCGAACGCGGTGTCGGCCGGTGCGTCGTCCGGCAGCTGGTCGACACGGCGCCGGACCGTGTACCAGTGGGGGTGTTCGGGCATCGTCTTGGCGAAGGTCCACGTCACCGAGTCGATGTAGGCCCGGGAGTCGAAGCCGGCGTCGCCGCGCTCACGTGGCGCCGGTTCCTCGAGGGCTCTTGGGGGCGTGAGGTCGATGAGGAGCTTTGCGGCCTGGTGTTCGTCGGTCTGGATGCCTTGACGCCAGAGGACGTTGAGGAGGTCTTCCTGGCGGGGTTGGCCCATGGTGAGTCGGTACAGGGCGACGTCGTCTTTCAGGCGCCGGAGCCTGTCGTGGTCGATGGACAGTGGGTAAGGGGCGACGATTCGGGTGATGGAGGCGGGGCCGGGGTAGACCCAGTGGGGGGTGATGTCGCCCAGGTCGTTGCGCAGTTCGGTGGCGGCGGCGTACCCCGCCGTCCAGGGATCGGGGGCGCCGTCGGTGAGCATCTGTTGGCGGTGGCGAGCGGCGACGTTCTTGCGGATGGCATGCCCGCCGTAGCGGTGGACCCGTCCTTCCCGCTGATCGAAGTCGACGGGGCTGGCGGGCGTGTTCCAGTGCATGACGGCGTGGCACCACCAGTGCAGGTCGATGCCCTCCTGCCCGACGCTGGTGGTCGCCAGCACGAAGGGCCAGAACGGGCTGTTGAAGGCATTGCGGACCAGAGGCTGCCGTGCCTCGCCCTCGGTCTGGCGCCGGTTGCCGTAGCGGAGGCAGAAACGGGCCGAGAAGGTGATGGGGTCCTCGGGGCTGCTGGGATCGAAGGCGGTGTAGGGGGCGGGCCGCATCGCCAACGCATCGTGCACCCTGGTGGCGAGATCGAGGATCGACCGGTCGTTGAGCGGGTCGGGTCCCCGCGTCCCGGCCAGGTGATGGATGTACTCGTCGAGCATCGCCTGGAGGTTGCCGTCGGTGCAGTAGGCGAGCACGGCACGCCAGTACGTGGTGTCGGGATAGAGGCTGTCGAGGAGTGCGGCGACGTCGGGACGGTTGAACAGGGACCGGAAGCCGCTGGCGATGGTCGCCGCCGCCGACCACAGGCCTTCCGGTGTCACCGTGCTGGCGTCATCGAGCTGCCGGCGCAAAGCTCGCCAGGCTGCGTTTCCCGGCCCGTGGAGACCGATCCGGGCGACGGATTCCACGAGATCGTCCGGACGCTGGTCAGGTGGCGGGACGTCGGCGGCGTCGAGAGCGAGGTCGACGTGGAACTGGAGCAGGCGGGAATCGGGGCGGTCACTCTCGTCCGCTTCATCGCGGAGCACGCTGGGAAGCTCGCCGGCGAGCGAGAGGGTCAGGTGATGCGGGTCGTCGACCAGTGCCTCCGGTACGGCACCGCGGAGGCGGAAGGCGGCGAGCCAGTACCACGCATCGGCAACCGTTCCCCGCGCCGTCCCGTCGGCACCTACGAGAGGTGCGAGCGCCCGGCGCGCCTCATCCACGACGTCTTCCGGAGACCGGGGTTGCGTGGGGTGGTCTTGCGCAGCCGCCAGCGGGTCGGTGAGGCGGGCGAGCGCCGGATTGGGCCAGAACAACGCGAGCGTAGTCATCGCCGCGGGGCGGTCATCGGTGACGCGGAAGGTGAGGCGAGCACGCCGGCGTCCACCGTGCTCGCCATCCTGGGACGTGGCGGTGAAGCGTTGGGCGTGGTGACTGACGATGGTGGCAATGGCTGTCGGCGTCGCCGCCCAGGACGAGAAGATGAGGCGCTTCGTCATATCCTCAACCTCGGGTTCGGCAAAGGGCCCGGCGGGTTGCAGGTAGGGGAGTGAGGGAGGTACCCACAGCAACCGCCACCAGCCGTTGTCGACCGTGTCGCGGACCAAGGTGCGGAGGCGGGCGTTGCCCGGATCGAAGGCGGCACCCGAGTCCACGTCGCTACGCCGGATCTGCCGGGTGCTCGCCACCAGCGCCTTGACCGGGGCGGGCGGTTCGGGGTCGAGCAGCGCGTCGCGAAGAGCGATGCCCAGCTTGTAGCCGTCGCTGAAGTTCACGAAATACGGCACCGACTTCCAGTACTCGATGGCGAACGGGGCATCGAGCCGTCGCGCCAGCGAGCGGAGGGCGGCGAGGTCGACGATGTCGACGGGACCGATGTCGTCGGTGGCCAGGGAGACCTCGTCGAGCATGTTGGGGAACCCGATGAGCGGGCGTTCCGTGCGGCACATGAGGCGGAGCAGGCTGTGACGGAGATGGTCGGTGAGCGACGTCGGGTCACTGCCCGACACCGCCGCCGCCCTTAGCGCAGCGAACTGGGCGGCGATCTCCGCCACGGCATCTGTGTCGCCGGCGGCGAGGAACCGGAGGGTCGCCAGGAAGTCCCGTTGATGGTCGTCCCCGTCGCGACCGACCTGCTCCTCGGCATAGGTGAACGGCTTGTAGGGCGTGGCGGAGAGCAGTAGGACTCGGGCGTCGGAGTAGTCGAAGAGGTCGTGGGCCAGTTCGGCGGAGGGACCCCCGGTCTCGCGGTCGAGGAGGTGGCGGAATCGCTGGAACTCGTCGAGGACGATGAGATCGGGTTCGAGGCATCCCACGCTCGCCTTCGCCAGCGTCGAGCGCAAGTCGCTAACCAGGTCTCGATTTGTGTGATGCTCCTCGGGCCGCACCTTGCGGCGTTGGCCGATGGCGTCACACACCGCCGCGAACCGGTCGATCAGGTCGGGAGTACGCGGGTCGGCGGCGAAGTCGTCGACGATCAGGTGATCGAGCCCGCCGTGGCGAGCGGTGTGCCGATCTAGCCAGTCGATCTGGTAGTTGAAGTGCTCTGGCTTCACGCCGAGCGACAGCACCACCCTGGCGCGCCGTTGCTGCTTCTTGTCGAGGTGCATCAGCTCACGCAACAGGACGAACAGCAGCGCCCGCTCCTCGACCCGGCCCCCGCCATGGCCCTTCTCGAACGACGTTCCCGGGGTGAACGACACCAGGTTGACGGGCTTGAGGCCGGTGGCGGCACGCCCGTTGAGGCGGTGTGACTCCCGTGCCAGCAACGTGAGCCGGCTGGCGAAGGGAAGGTGCTCCTCGCCGGTGACGTTGAGGCGGGTCACGTTCTGCTCGGCGATGTCGGCGTTGGAGCACACATAGACGATGTCGATGCGACCGACGCCGTCGTCGTCCTGGAGTCGTTCGATGAGAGAGGCGATGACGCCACGCGCCACCAGCGACTTGCCCAACCCGGTCTCGTCGGCGACGAGGAACCTCCGGATCGGATCGTTCCCGAAGTACCGGTCCATCACGTGGTGGACCGTGGCCCGCTGGAAGTCGGTCAAGGCGGCGAGCGTCGCCCCAGCGTCGAAGCGATCGGTCACGGTTGCGGCACCTCGGCTCCCAGAGAGCTGAGCAGCGGTCGCGCCTCTTGGATGGCTTGCCACAGGGCGTCGAAGCCGGGCGGCAACACCGACATTCCGGAGGACGTGACTCGCAGGCGGGGTATCAGGCGGTCGAGGTCGTCGAGGACCTCGGGACGGTCGGCGACGGCTCGGGCGAGAAGCTCGAAGATGCCGTTGCTGCGTCCGGTGAAGTCCCACGATCCTCCTCCCGCGGACTGTTGCCCGTCGAGGAACTGCGAGGGATCGGTGATGCCCAGGATGAGCAGCAGGAAGCGGAGGAACTTCTCGGGGGTGTCGACCTGGCGGGCCATGATCTCGTCGAGGCGACCGGCCGGATCGCCGATCAGCGCACAGCGGACCACCGTTGCCTGCTGCAGTGGCTGGCCTTCGGGACCGGGCGTGGTGGCATGGACGGCGACGAACGGGGTGACATCGTCGATCGCCACCGGTCCCAGGTTGGCAACGAACGGCACGCCGGACACCAGGGGCGCAGAGTCACCCGGTCGGGTGACGAGCTCGACGGCCACCGTCATGTCAGGTGGCACGGCGAGGGCCGGCGCCTGGATGTATTCCATGTAACGGTCGCCGAATGGGGTCACGGTGGCGGTGAAGGGCTGTGCGGCGATCGCGCGCAGCACGGCGAGGAGCCGCTCCAGCGCTTCCTCGACGAGGTCGGGTCCCGCGCCGCCACCTGCGGGATAGGGTTCGAGGATGACGCCGAAGCCGGCTTCTGGATCGAGGAACCGGTCGACTCCGAGTCGGGTCGCTCCGCCGATCAGCTCGACAAGGAACTCGACGTTGCCCCCAAAGGCGGCACCCGTCGCGTTGGCCGAACCGACGAAGACATGGGCGGCGCGGTTGCGTTCGACGACGTAGAGCTTGGCATGCAGGCCGGTGAGGCGGTCCCGCTCCGCCGCCGGCAGGTCGACCGCGTCGGGATCATCGAGATCGGCGGCGGCACTCACCACCATCGTCGTGTGACCGGAGGAGATGTGATCCGGCTCCAGCCGGTCGAGGTCGTCGGGTCGAGACACGACCGTCACGTGGTCAGCCGGTGCCGGCGCCACGACGGCCAGGCCCGGGCCGGTGAGGAACGGCGCCATCACCAGATGCCGGTAGCCGCTGAAGTCGGGACGGTCTTCGGTGGCGGCGATGCCGAGAGGCCAGAACTCCACATCATTGACGTGTTCGGGTAGCTCCCACGCCGCACGACGCACCGACCGAGCGAGCCGGGAGATGCGTGCCAGGCGCTCCTCTGGGAGGGGGTGCACGACCTGACGGGGGAGTGCGGCGATGAAATCAACCAGAGGGCGGTTCGTCGCTGCCAGAGTCTCGGTCTCCGTGCCGTCCAGCCGGAGGGAGATGTCCCAACTCGCATCGTCGGTGAGGTTGCGGGTCAGGCACAGCAGCCGCAGCGCGGGAGGCTCATCGGAGGCGACGAAACGGAGGAGCCACACCTTGGGGTGGAACAGGTATCCCGGCCGCGGGCTGCGCACCTGGTGGATCATCGGCTCGAGGAAGGCGAACAGCCGGTTGGCGACCGACGGCACCTTCATCTGGCCCGCCTGGCAGAACAGGTCGATCCGATCGGCGGAGTAGCGGACGGCTTCCATCACCGCGATCGGATCGGTCGTGCCCGACAGGCGGAACGACGCGAAGGCGAGCGGGACGACCAGGGCGGTGTCCATGCTCAGCGTGAACGTCGTGCCGACACCGGTGTCGAGGTGGTACCCGACGGGAGGCCGCAGGATTTCCAACAGGATCTGGCGCTGATCAGGAGGGAGCATCGGTGTGTCCCTGTGAGCCCAAGATGTCGGTGACGAGTTGGCGGACGGTGGGCCAGCGGAAGGTGAGGCGGTCGGCTCCCGAGGCGCCGTTCCAGTTGCCGAGCAGACGATCGTTGACGAGGCGGGACTGCGACTTCTTCCACTGACGTTCGCGTGTGGCGATGAGGGTCTGGGCTTCACGGTTGGTCCCGAGGTACCGGTTCGGGCTGCTGCGGAGGACCTCGATCCAGCGAGTGACGAAGCGTTGCGTGGCAGGTCCGATACGGTTGTTGAACGATCGCATCTCGACGAACCAGCGATCCAGGTCCCAGCGATTGACCACGTGGCGCTCTGCCTCGAAATCCGTGGACCATCGGAGGATCCGCTCCTCGTAGCGTTCTTCGGCGCCGGTGACGCGATTGAAGCCTGCGGTGTTGTAGGCGCGGGCCAGCAGCAGGTTGTAGACCAGGGCGGCCCCGTGGATCACCAGAGAGAAGATGCGCGCCTCGTCGAGCAGTCGCTGCAAGGCCGGGTCGGCGAGACGCACCGATGGCTCATCCCAGGGTGCCGCCGTGGCAGGGAGAGGTGGTTCCGCCCGGGTGACGAGGTGGGCGAGAAGCGTCGCCGGGGCGGCTTCGAGTATCACGTCGCGCAACCACGCCCCCTCCTCGGGCCGCAGCAGGAAACCGCCGGCGACCTCTCCCGGAAACCCGTCCGGCGGAGCGGGCATCGTCGGGTGCCAGTTCGACCGGGCACGCCACGCCGCTTCATCTGCCGCGTAGGGGTCTCGCCGGGCCGAGGTGACTACGGGTGACAATTCGTCGGCGGCACACGGTCGGGTGAGGATGCCGAGTTGGGTGAGGCCACCCCAGTAGGTGGCCGAAGGGAGGATCTTCACCCTGGCGCCGGCGTAGCTGCCGATGAGGCCGCTCACGTCGGCAGGGGATCCGTCAGTGTTCCGTGCCGCGCTCAATGCCGGGATCAGGTTCCGTTCGGATGCCTGGACGCGGCGCAACAGGTCGGCACCCGACCGTCCCCGTGCCTCGTGTATCTGGAACAGCCACGGCACGAAGAGGAAGTACCGCGCCCGCGTATGGATCACGGACATACCGGGAAACAGTCGGCTCGAATACACGTCGCGGATCTGCCCGATCCCCAGCTCGTCACGGCTGTCGGTCTCCGCGAACAACCGGACGAGTTCACGAACACGTCGTTGTTGTTCGGCTGACTGATCCAACCAAGACATCATGGAAGGCATCGCTACTCCACGACCAGGGCGACCCATCTTGGCACCGCGACGCCAGGGATTCGGTCATGAGTGCTTTGAGGCGGTTGGTCGCCGGCTCGCGAAGACTGCGGCCCGGGTGGTCGGTCGCCTACTGCTGGTAGTCCTCCACCGTGGCAGCGTCGCGAACCGACGCCTGGTCGGGATCGAATCCGAACTCGCGGAGTGCTCGCCTCTGATTGAGCAGATCCCAGCACTGATCGAGTTGGACCTCTATCTCGGAGAGGCGGCTTGACTCATCCTCGGCGAGTGGTTCATTGACATGGCGGGTACGGAGCTCATGCTCCTCGTCAACCAGTGTGCCGATTCTCGTCAGGATCTCCGGGTCGGTGGAGGTCATGGGTTCGCTCCTTGCCGGGCGGGTCTGCTGCAGTGGAGACGGTGTCTGATGATCATACGGCACGCTGCCGTTTGCCCACCCTGGGGCGCGTCCCGTCCAACAGTGATAGCATTACCTCAATGACTACTGAGATATATGGAGAAGCGATCGAGCGGCGCGCCGGGGTGCACCGGGCGCTGGGTGACGAGGGGAGGCTGCGTCTGGTCGATTGCCTGGCGGTTTCGGACCGGACCCCGGGCGAGCTGGCACGGCTGACGGCGCTGTCGAGCAACCTGCTGGCGTTCCATCTCGGCACGTTGGAGGAGGCCGGGCTCGTCGAGCGTCGCCGCTCGGAGGGTGATGCCCGGCGACGGTACGTCCGGCTGCGGTGGGACACCCTCGCTCAGGCAGGCGTCGTCGTGGGGGCGTTGGCGGTGGGGCGGGTGGTGTTCGTGTGTACCCACAACTCCGCTCGTTCGCAGTTTGCCGAGGCGCTGTGGCGTCATCGCGGGCTCGGCGAGGCGTGGAGTGCCGGGAACGAACCGGCGGCCCGGGTTCATCCGTTGGCGGTGGAGGCCGCCGATCACTACGGAGTCGACCTGAGGCCGATGCGGCCCAAAGGCTACGACGCCGTTCCCGCGGGCGCCGACGTGGTGATCTCGGTGTGCGACCGGGCCTTCGAGGCCGGCAACCCCCTCGCGGCAACCACGATCCACTGGTCCGTTCCCGATCCGGCGAGAGGCGAGCGGGCCGCTTTCGCCGGCGCCTTCGCCGAGATCGCGGCCCGAATCTCCCGGCTGTCGTCATCTGTCCAGGAACCTGCGGCGTGATCCGCCGCCCCACTCAGCGCAAGGAGCCACGTCCATGGCCAACAGCGACCTCCGACTCCGTGACCAGGCACACGCCGCCGCGGCGAGACTCCAGCAGGAGTTCGTCGGTGTGTTCGCAGTCGAGACCATCGAGGCGCTCTACCTCGACTCGGTGGAGCGCCTCAGTGCCCGAGCGGCCACGACGGCGTTCGTGCCGCTCCTTGCCGAGCGGTTCACCCGCGAGCGGCTGCGCGCCGCGGCGAAGGTGGAGAGCGTCGGCGTGACCGCCACACCCACCGTGCTGTTCTTGTGCGTGCACAACGCGGGACGGTCTCAGATGGCGGCCGGTTGGCTGCGCCGTCTCGCCGGCGATCAGGTCGTCGCCCTGTCCGGGGGATCGACACCGGCCCATCAGGTCAACCCCGCCGCCATCGCCGCCATGGCCCAAGTCGGCATCGACATCGCCGCCGAATATCCCAAGCCGTGGACGGACGAGACCTTCGGTGCTGCCGACGTGGTGGTCACGATGGGCTGCGGCGATGCCTGTCCCTTCGTACCCGGCAAGCGGTATCTCGACTGGGAACTCGACGATCCCGCAGGCCTCAGCGCCGAACAGATCCGACCCATCCGCGACCAGATCGAGGCGCGGGTACGCCAACTGCTAGACGATCTCGCCATCACACCACTGGGTTGATCGAAGCGCCGCCGGGCGGGTGGGCGCCGGAGATACAAACCGGCTAGTAGGCGTCGGCGGGGACCTGTGCGCCCGTCAGGACCGTGGTCACGAATTCGGATCGGTCAGGCGCCACTCGGAACCAGGCCCACTTGCCCCGTTGGTGGCGGGTGATGAGCCCGGCACGCACCAGTGTCGAGAGATGGTGGCTGACGGTCGCCTGGCTGCGATCGAGGGGATCGGTCAGATCGCAGGCACAGATCTCACCGGCGGGAGCACTGGCGATCAGGCTCAGCAGTCGAAGGCGCACCGGATCGGCCACTGCCTTGAATGAGCCGGCCAATTCCTCGGCCTGCGCGACGGACAGCACCTGCTCGGTGACCGGCGTACAGCAGTCGAGTTGCGATTCCATCAACGCCGATGCTAACACTTTGACAGACATCGATATGTCTGGGTAGGCTTCGCATCGACAAACCTCGATACGAAGGAGCAGGGCATGAGTGGCGATACCGAACTGCGTGAGAAGGTCCGGGAGCGCTACGCATCCGCAGCGTCGATGGGCACCGGCTGTTGCGGGCCTGGCGGATGTGATCCGACTCTCGGCGAGGATCTCACCGCCGGCACCTACAGCGATACCGAGTTGGCGTTGATCCCCGGCAAAGCCGCCGAGGCCAGTCTGGGATGCGGCAACCCGACCGCGGTGGCCCACCTCGCAGAAGGCGAGACGGTGCTCGACCTCGGTTCTGGGGGCGGGATCGACGTGCTGCTCTCGGCTCGCAGGGTGGGGCCCACCGGTTTCGCCTACGGGCTCGACATGACCGACGAGATGCTCGATCTGGCTCGCCGCAACGCGGCAGAAGCAGGGGTGACCAACGTCGAGTTCCTCAAGGGGTACATCGAGGACATCCCGCTGCCGGACGCCAGCGTCGATGTCGTCATCTCGAACTGCGTGGTCAACCTCTCCACCGACAAGGCCGCCGTGTTCGCCGAGATACACCGCGTGTTGCGCCCCGGCGGCCGCATCGGTATCACCGACATCGTCGCCGACGACGCACTCACCCCCGAACAGAGAGCCGAGCGAGGGGAGTGGGTCGGCTGCATCGCCGGCGCCCTCTCGTACACCGAATACCACGCCGGGCTTGTCGCCGCCGGGTTCGACGCCATCACCCTCACCGCCAGTCACCGGGCAGCCGACGGCATGGACTCCGCCATTATCCAGGCCCGCAAACCACACCATCGCGACACCGCGGATCAACCCCGTAGACCCAAGGGCGATGTGTGAAACGCCGGTGCATCCGATGTGCCCGCGCACCGCGGCACCGAGCGCCGTGTAGCATCGAGATTGCGAATTCGGGGGGACGCAATGCGAATCCGGGGTGGGCGATCAGCGATTGCGGGAGTTGTCGCACTACTCCTGGTACGTCGCCGGCGGCGGCAGGCTCTGCCACGACGGACGAGCCGTGGGCACCTCCGGAGCTCGGTAGCACTCACGCAACTGCGCACCTGACGGCGCCGCCGTCCCCCGAGGACGATCTCAGGTACGGTCCCGGCGGAGCCGTCGCCTATGGCAATGGAGGGATCTCCTCCGTGCTCGGGCTGTCGGTGGACCTGTCCAGCCGTCGGGGGTCGGCCGAGTTCTATCACGACGTGTATGTGGACACATACCCCGTCGAGGCGGGCTGGACCGGTGACGTCGGCAGATGCAAACCGGGAACCACGAGGCGAGCGTTCCGTGATGCCGTGGCGTTGCACGTCAACTACTTCCGGGCCATGGCAGGAGTGCGAGCGGACGTGACCTTCACGGACGAATACAACCGGAAGGCACAGCATGCGGCATTGATGATGGCGGCGAACGGGATGCTCAGTCACAGTCCGGATGCATCGTGGCGGTGCTACACCGCTGCCGGTGCGGAGGGCGCCGGGCGGTCGAATCTCGCGAGCGGGGCGTCAGGGCCAGGTGCCGTCAGCGCATACATGAGGGACGACGGTGAAAGCAACTACTTCGTCGGTCACCGGCGCTGGGTCCTGGACACGCGGGTTCGGGAGATGGGAACGGGCGATGTCTGGGGATTCAACGCCCTGTTCGTGGTCGGAACCTTCGGAAAGCCCGGCAAGACGCGGGACCCGTTCGTCGCCTGGCCGCCGCCCGGCTATGTCCCGTATCAGGTAGAGGACCCACGCTGGTCCTTCACCCACCCGGACTCGGACGTCTCGAAGGCGAAAGTCGCGATGACGAACAACGGCAAGAGGATCCCGGTTGAGATCGTGAACCCCATCCAAGGGCAGACGGACAACACCCTTGTGTGGGAGCCGGAGATGTTCGCCGGCAGGCCAACCGGAGATACCCGCTACACGGTCACAGTGTCCAATGTCCTCATCGGAGGCAAGCCCCGGAGCTTCACGTACGACGTGATCCTGTTCGACCCACCGCATCTGTGTCAGGGTCTGCCCGTCACCATCGCGGGAACTCCTGACAACGACATCCTGAGAGGCACCCCCGGCCGGGACGTGATCCACGGACGGGGCGGGAACGACGTCATCCGCGGGCTGGGCGGTAACGACGTCATCTGCGGTGGCCATGGGAATGACATCATCTACGGGGGGATGGGCGCCGACACATTGGATGGCGGCATGGGACTCGACGTGCTGCGCGGAGGTCGGGGCAACGACGTGCTGCGCGGAGGCCCCGGTGCTGATCAGCTGCGAGGCGGCTCAGGGAACGACAAGCTGTGGGGCGGTGAGGAAGCGGACATCCTGAGCGGTGGACCGGGCCATGACGTGCTGCGAAGCGGTACCGGCACCGATCAGGTACGAGGCGGCTCAGGGAACGACAAGCTCTTCGGTGGCCCGGGATCAGACGTCTTGCGAGGCAACCGCGGTGACGATTCGATGCAGGGCGGACCGGGTGCTGACGAGATGTTCGGAGGCTTCGGCAACGACGTACTGCGGGGCAACAAGGGCAACGACTGGTTGCACGGTGGCCCGGGAACGGACGTCCTCAGCGGCGATGAGGGCGACGACTCCTTGAAGGGCGGGCCAGGTGCCGATCAACTCGATGGCGGTCCGGGCCGAGATACCTGTAGCGGAGGTCTCGGCACCGACACGGGGGCATCTTGTGAGACGATGTCCGGCGTCCCGTAGATTCGCTGTCGCGAGAGGGCAGGTGACGGTGCCGGGGGGCGGTGCGCGATGCGCTCGGCATCAGCGACGGTGACCGCCTCGTGTTTCGGGTCGAGGGCAACCCGGGCCGTCGTCGTTCCGCCACACCGCCGGCTGGCTACGCTGGCGGGACGGTCGATCCCGGAGAGGAACATGTCGGATTCTGGTCTTGCCGCGCTCGCCACCGAGGGTTATCTGTACGGGTTCCCGCTGGTGTTCAACCTCGATCAGGTGCAGCGATACGTGCGTGAGGGGATCGGCTCCAATGCTGCCGCCCCGTTCAATTCCTTCAGCCATGCACGGACGATGGCCGGTCCGGCAGACACCTTTGTCACGATCAACAACGACACCGTCTACTCGATGGCGCAGATTGACCTCGGTGTGGGTCCCGTGCTGCTGCAGGTGCCCGACACGGCGGGTCGGTACTACGTCATGCAGTTCGTCGATGCATGGACGAACAACTTCGCGTATGTCGGCCACCGTGCCACCGGCACCGCGGCTCGAGACTTCCTCCTGGTCCCGCCCCGGTGGACCGGCGACGCACCCGAAGGGTCGACGGTCATCGAGTTCCCCACCCGGGTGGCCTCGATCGTCGGGCGGTGGGCGTGCGCCGGTGAGGAGGATCTTGCCGCGGTGGCCGCGCTGCAGGATGCCACCACGCTGACGCCCCTAGAGGCCGAGGCGGTACCGGTGGGCATCCCGCAGCCGGACGCCTCCGATTCCGAAGCGCTTCTCTTCTTCGACAAGCTGAGGCTGTGGAGCCACGCCTTCCCCGGCGCCGATCGCGATCAACCGCTTCAGGAGAGCCTCACGCCGCTCGGCATCAACGATCCCGACAACTCCGTCGCATCCGCCGACCCTTCCATCGTGGAGGCTCTGTCGGACGGTTACACCAACGGGGCGGAGGTGCTGAAGAAGGTGCTCACGTCAGGAGGCAACAGCCCGGTAGTCAACGGCTGGAAGCAGACCTTTCACGTCTTCGACTACAACCTCGACTTCTACCAGGTCGGCGCTCTGGACGATCCCGCCTTCAAGATCACCGATCCGAAGATGCGGATCGTCGAACGGGCAGCGTCGGCGGCCGGTGGTCTGTGGGGGAATCACGCCTACGAGGCGGCGTACATCATGACCTACGTCGACGACCGCGGCGAGCAACTCACCGGCTCGCGCACCTACATCCTGCACCTGAACCCGACCCCTCCGGTGGGGGCGTTCTGGTCGCTCACGATGTACGACGTCCCCAACTTCTTCATGGTCGAGAACCCGATCGACCGCTACTCCATAGGCGATCGCACGCCCGGCGTCGTCTTCGAGGACGACGGCTCCCTGGTCATCACCATCAGCCACACCGAACCGACCGAGCCGACCGTACGGGCGAACTGGCTCCCGGCACCCGCCGGAGACTTCCGCCCGGTGCTGCGCATGTACGAACCCCGCCCCGAGGTGCTCGACGGCACCTACGAGATTCCCGCCATCACCCGCCTGTAGGCCGATCGATACGAGCTGTCATGTCGTCGCGGAGTCCGCTGTCGGGACTGTGCCCAGCGTGCTCTCGCGGGTCATCAGCTCGGCGCGGAGGGGGATGGCGACGGGCCGGGCGGCACGGCCGTCGAACTCGGCGCGCAGCGTGCGGACGGCCTGCCTCCCCATCTCGGCAAGCGGTTGGGCCACCGAGGTGAGTGGTGGTGCGAACCAGGCGGCCTCGTCGATGTCGTCGAAACCGGTGATCGCCACGTCCTCGGGAATGCGCAGGCCCCTGGTGCGGAGGGTGTGCATGGCCCCCAGCGCCATCTTGTCGTTGGCGGCCACCACCGCATCGAGATCCGGGACGCGGTCGAGAAGGGCGTTCATGGCCGCGGCACCGCTGGCGGGAGACCAATCGCCCTCTTCGCAGAGAGAGGGGTCGGCCTCGAGGTCGTACCTCTCCAGCCCGCGCTCCCAACCCTGGCGGCGGTCGCGCGCCTCGTGCCAGTTGGCAGGGCCGGAGATGTGGGCGATCCGGGTCCTGCCGATCGACACCACGTGGTCGACGACCTCCTCCACCGCGGCGACATTGTCGACCAACACGCTGGAGTGCCTGTCGGACACGCCGGCCTTGACGAACACCACCGGCTCATGTTGGACGGGAAGCACCGCCTTGATGCGATCCACGGCCTGGCCGATCGCCGGAACCGACATGATGATGCCGTCGACGTGGCGCTCGACCAGCGCCGAGATCGCCGGACGGGGATCGTCGAGGCTGTCTCCTTCGGGAAGTTCGGCAATGAGCACGGTGAGCCCGAGCTTGGCCGACTCGTCGATGATGCCCCGCAGGGTGAGCACCGTGCCCGTGTAACCCATCCCGGCGAGGAGCACACCGATGGCGTTGCTACGCCTGGCCACGAGGGTGCGAGCGACCGCGCTGGGCCGGTAGCCCAGGGCGGTGATCACGCTCTCGACCCGCTCGCGGGTGTCGGGGGCGACGTCCGGCCGGTTGTTGATGACGCGAGACACCGTCTGGGTCGACACACCGCTGTGTGCGGCCACGTCCCTGATCGTGACTCGGTGGTTCGACTGCGCCATGCCCGGGGCTCCTGTTCGGAATTCAACGGCTTTCAAGAAAGTCGGCTCTGAAGACTAGTCAGCCCTTGGAAGTCCTGTTAGCGTTACCGGGAACGTTAACGGCACGATCCTCGTGGAGCAAAGGGAAGGTCCGAGGGGATGAGAGCACCGAACCCGGCAACGATCGGCGTCGACTACGGCACGGCCAGCGTCAGGGCCGTGGTGGTGGACACGGGAAGCGGCCAAGAGCTCGGCGAGGGAGAGTACGCCTACCGGCACGGCACCGAAGGTGTCATCACGGTCCCGGGCAACGCCCATCTCGCCCGCCAGTCGCCACAGGACTACGTGGACGGGCTCCGAGTGGCGATCAGCCGTGCCCTCGCCTCCGCTGAGGCCGCAGGGTTCGACCGCCGCCTGGTGGTGGGTATCGGAGTGGACACCACCGGCTCGACCCCCATTCCGGTGGATTCGACAGGGATGCCGTTGGCGCTCGACCCGAGCTTCGCCGGCGACCCCGACGCCATGGCCTGGCTGTGGAAAGACCACACCGCCTACGCCGAAACGGCCGAGATCAACGACCTGGTGTCGTCCCAGCGGCTGCCCTACCTGGGTCCGTGTGGCGACACCTACTCCAGTGAGTGGTACTGGGCGAAGCTGGCCCACTTCTTGCGCACCGCGACGTTGGAGGTGCGAGAGGCGACGCACGGATGGGTGGAGCTGGCGGACTTCGTTCCCGGCTACCTGGCGGGCCGCATCGATCCGGCGACGATGGCCCGCGGCATCTGCCCCGCCGGCCACAAGGCGATGTACGACGAGGAGTGGGGCGGGCTGCCCACGACCTCCTTCCTCGACAGCATCGAGCCCGGCATGGGCCGCTTCCGCTACTCAACCCGTGCCCAGGCGGCGGACACCCCGGTCGGAGGTCTGACCGAGAAGCTGGCCGGCGAGTTGGGCCTGGAGCCGGGCATCCCCGTCGCCGCCGGGGCGTTCGACGCCCACACCGGAGCCGTCGGCGCCGGGGTCGCCGAAGGCACCCTGGTGAAGATCGTCGGCACCAGCACCTGCGACACCACCGTCGTCCGCGGCGACCGGCCCTTGATCTCAGGTCTCTGTGGGAGTGTCCCCGATTCCATCATCCCCGGAATGGCCGGTCTCGAGGCGGGGCAGTCGGCGGTGGGGGATATCTTCAACTGGTTCGCCGCCACTCTGGCGCCCGCCAGCGACGGAACCGGTGCCCGGCTCGACGAACTGGGAGCCGAAGCCGCCGAGATTCCGCCGGGAGCCAGCGGGTTGCTCGGGCTCGACTGGCACAACGGGAACCGGTCGGTCCTCGTTGATCCGCTGCTGTCGGGGGCGATGGTCGGGATGACCCTGTCGACGACCCCCGCCGAGTATTACCGGGCGCTCATCGAGTCGACCGCCTTCGGAGCCCAGCGCATCATCGAGCAGTTCGAGGCCAACGGGGTTCCCATCCACCGCATCGTGCTCAGCGGGGGGATCTCCAAGAAGAGCGAGCTGCTGGTCCAGATCTACGCCGACGTCACCGGGCGCGCCGTCGAGCTGGCGGGGACATCGCAGACCTGCGCCGTCGGTGCCGCCGTGCTGGCAAGCGTCGCCGCCGGTGTGCACCGCACCACAGAGGAGGCCCAGGCGGCGATGGTCCCCGCTCCAGAGGGCGTGGTCGACCCTGACCCGGCGGCAGTCGCCGTCTACGCCGACCTGTACCGGCTGTACCGCAAGCTCCATGACGCCTTCGGGTTGAGCGGCACCGGCGACCTGTACGACGTGATGAAAGACCTGCACCGCATCCGCGATGAGGTGACCCGGTGACCACCATCTCCGATCTGCGCCAGTACGTGTGGCTGCAGAACGCCCGGCTGCCGGACGAGGGCCTGGTCTCGCTCACCTGGGGAAACGTGAGCGGGCGTGCCGGCGACCTCATCGCCATCAAACCCAGCGGCGTTCCCTACGCCGGGATGCAGCCCGAGGACATCGTGGTGCTCGACCTGGCAGGCGACGTCGTCTCCGGGGCGCTGCGACCCTCGATCGACACCCCGACACACCTCGAGCTGTACCGGGCGTTTCCCGAGATCGGAGGAGTGGTGCACGCCCACAGCACCTACGGGACCGCCTTCGCCCAGGCCCGGGTTCCGCTGGCATGCCTGGGCACCACCCACGCCGATCACTTCAACGGATCGGTACCGGTCACCCGGCCCCTCAACGCCGATGAGGTCGCCGACGAATACGAGGCCAACACCGGCCGGGTCATCGTCGACCACTTCCGCAGCCACCTGATCAACCCGCTTCACGTGCCGGGGGTGCTGGCGGCGGGCCACGCCCCGTTCGTGTGGGCCGGGGACGCCGCCGGCGCCGTCGACAACGCGGTGGCGCTGGAGGCCAGCGCCCGCATGGCCCTGCTCACCGGACTGCTCACGGGGACGCCGCCCGACCCGCTCGAGGAGTGGATCCTCGCCAAACACCACCAACGCAAACACGGCGCCGACGCCTACTACGGACAGGGGAAGCAATGATCGATCCCGGAGGCTCCGAGCTCTGGTTCGTAGCTGGTAGTCAGCAGCTCTACGGCGACGAGGTGCTGGCGATGGTGGCGGAGAACTCCCGGCAGGTCGTGTCCGGCCTCAACGGCAGCGCCCATATCCCGCTCAACATCGTGGTCAAGCCGGTGATGAGCAGCGGCGAGGCCATCGCGACGCTGGTCCGCCAGGCCAACGCCGATCCCCGCTGTGCCGGGCTCATCTTGTGGATGCACACCTTCTCGCCGGCGCGGATGTGGATCCGGGGCCTCGAAGAGCTCAACAAGCCGTACCTGCACCTGCACACCCAGGCATCCCGGGACCTGCCGTGGGCCACCATCGACATGGACTATATGAACGCCCACCAGGCGGCCCACGGCGACCGCGAGTTCGGCTATCTCGCCAGCCGTCTCCGTTCCCGCCGCAAGACCGTCGCCGGTCACTGGTCGGAGCCGCGCGTCGCCGAGCGGATCGGCACCTGGGCTCGGGCCGCCTTCGCCGTGGCCGACGCCTCCCGCGCCCGGATCGCCCGCTTCGGCGACAACATGCGCGCCGTGGCGGTCACCGAAGGCGACAAGGTGGAGTTCCAGCGTGTCTTCGGGTACGAGGTGGAGGGCTACGGGGTCGGCGACCTGGCCACTCGCATTGCCCGGATCGGTGACCTCGACATCGACAAGTTGTGCGCCGAATACGACGACACCTACCAGATGGCCCCCCAGCTCCGCCCCGCGGGCGAGCGGCGGGGGTCGTTGCGGGATGCCGCCGCCATCGAGCTCGGCCTGCGCTCGTTCCTCGAGGAGGGCGGGTTCGTCGCCTTCACCGACACCTTCGAGGACCTCCACGGCCTGAAGCAACTGCCCGGCATCGCCGCCCAGCGGATCATGGCCGACGGCTACGGGTTCGGGGCCGAAGGTGACTGGAAGACGGCGGCGATGGTGCGGGCCATGAAGGTGATGGCGTTCGGCCTCGAGGGCGGCACCAGCTTCATGGAGGACTACACATACCACCTCGACCCCGACGGGGCGCTCACGCTGGGTGCCCACATGCTCGAAGTGTGCCCCTCGCTCAGCGACGGTATCCCTCGCTGTGAGATCCATCCGCTGTCGATCGGGGGCAGGGAGGATCCGGTGAGGCTGGTCTTCGACGCCCAACCCGGGCCCAGTGTGAACGTATCGGTCGTCGACCTGGCCAACAGGTTCCGCATGGCGGTGGCGCAGGTCGAGGTCGTGTCCCCCCCGGCGAGCACGCCGGCGCTCCCGGTGGCGCGATCGATCTGGAAGCCGCTTCCCGATCTGGCACGTGCCGCCGAGGCGTGGATCCTCGCCGGCGGCTCACACCATTCCGGCCACAGCAGGGCGCTGAGCGTGGAGCATCTCGAGGACCTGGCACGGATTCTCGGCGTCGAACTGGTGGTCGTCGGTGCCGAGACGGATGTCCGCCAGCTGGAGAAGGAGTTGTTCTGGAACGACGCCGCCTATCGACTGATACAGCAATGAGAACCGGCCGCCGCCGTTTGTAGCAGCGACCACGACAAGGACCTAGCCGAAATCAGTGGACAGCACATCGACGAATCGTTAGCGTTCCCGTTAACGATAACAATCGAGCAACAGATGTCAGACGGGGCGCCAGGGGAGAGCTCAGCATCCCGTCGACGAGACAGGGAAGAGACCCACATCATGTGGAGGAGGAAGCGATGACATCACTCACCAAGCGGACATGGCTGTTCGCAGTTCTCTTGATCGCGCTCACCATGGTCATTGCCGCCTGCGGCGGTGACAGCACCGACGGGACCACCGCAGCCGGAGGCGACACCACGGACACCGAGGCGACTGAACCGACCGACGGGGGCGCGGACGGGGACCTCATCGTGGTCGGCTTCGCCCAGACCGGCTCAGAGTCGGGCTGGCGCTCCGCCAACACCGAGTCGATGAGGGCGGCCTTCTCAGAAGAGAACGGCTTCGAGCTCATCTTCAACGCCGCCGACAACGACCCGGCGGCGCAGATCGCCGCGGTTCGTAGCTTCATCAACCAGGGTGTCGACTCCATCGTCATCGCCCCCATCGTCACCGACGGCTGGGACGAGGTGTTGCAGGAGGCCATCGACGCCGAGATCCCGGTGATCCTGGAAGACCGCACCGTGTCGGCTTCCGACGAGTTGTACGCCTCCTGGGTCGGTCTCGACTTCCGCCGTGAGGGTGTCTACGCCGGCGAGTGGGCAGCCGCCGAGTTCGGCGACACCCCGACCAACATGGTGGTCCTCGAAGGCACCACCGGTTCGGCTCCGGCCAACGACCGCGCCGAGGGCTTCAACGAGGCGATCGCCGGCACCGCCATCGAGACCATCGCCTCGCAGACCGGTGACTTCACCCGTGACGGCGGCCGGACCGTGATGGAGGGCTTCCTCCAGCAGTTCGGTGTCGACGGTATCGACCTGCTCTACGCGCACAACGACGACATGGCGCTGGGCGCCATCGAGGCCATCGAGGCCGCCGGCGGGGCTCCCGGAGACGACATCAAGATCGTTTCGATCGACGCCGTCCACGACGGGATGCAGGCACTCATCGACGGCAAGATCAACTTC
>CAZOGW010000054.1:0-19692 GCA_964579415.1 uncultured Acidimicrobiaceae bacterium
GCCCGCACCACCCGGCCCCGGGCCTCCTTGTAGGCGGGGATCCGGGCACGTTCGGAGCGGGCGGCCGGATCGACGAGGACGTTTCCCTCGGGCCAGTGGACCTGGAGGCTGCCGGCGGAGATGTCGGCGACCACGATCCTGCCCGGCAGCGACCCGTGCTGGTTGACCACGGTCACGGCCTCGCCGGCCTCCAGCCCGAGGCGGGCTGCGTCGGCGGCGCTCATCAGCACCGCGTCACGCCCGACGCCGTTGAGCGGGTCGTGATCCTGGTGCACCATCGAGTTGAACTGCTTTCCCCGCCGGGTGCCGATGACGAACTCGTCCGGCGCCCGACCCGTCTCGGGCAGTTCCAAGGCGCCGAAGCGGGCGCGGCCGTCGGCGGTGGGGAACACCCAACCCTCGCACAGCAGCGGCCCCCCGTACTGGAACTGGTCTCCCTTTCCCGCCAGGTGCTGGATGCCGTCGTAGAAGGGGATCACCCGGGCGATCTCCTCGCGGATGGCGGCGGTGCCGGCGAAACGCACCGCCGCCGCCCTCTCCGGGCGGACCCGGGCGGCCAGCTCGGCGAAGAACTCCCACTCCGGCCGCGCCTCGGCGATGCGGGGCCCGGGGATCTCGGGACTGAAGATGACGCGCCGCTCGGTGCTGGTCTCGGTGACGCCGCCGGGCATCTCGTAGCGGGTCGTCGCCGGCAGGATAAGAACCGTCCCCGCGGGGTCGTCGAACATCTGGCTGCTCAACGTGATGTCGAGGTGCACCCGCAGCGGGATGCGGCCCAGCGCCTCCCCCACCCCGCCCGGCCCCGGCATGACCTCCTTGAAGTTTCCGCCCACCGCCAGCAGCACGTCGATGCCGCCGGCGGCGGCAAGGTCGAGCATCTCCGGCGTGGTCGGCGCCCGCTCCCGGCTCACCTCGAACCCGTAGGCGGCCGAAAGCACAGCCGCCGACTCCTCGGTGAGGGGCAACCCGCCGGGCAGCACCGATGCGTAGGCGCCCATCTCGGCGCCGCCCTGCACCCCGGAGTGGCCCCGGATCGGCATCAGGCCGCAGCCGCGCCGGCCTACGAAGCCGCGGGTCAGCGCCAGGTTGACGATGGCCTGGACCGCGTCCTCGCCGCGGGCGTGCTGGGTGATCCCCATGCCCCACACGAACACCGCGGTCTCCGCCGCCGCCACCAACCCGGCGTAGTCCTCGATGGCCTCCCGGCTCACCCCGGCGTCGCCGGTGATGCGCTCCCATGACAGCCCCGCCACGTACCCGGCAAGCCTGTCGAACCCGGTGGTGTGGTCTCCGACGAAGCCCTCGTCGACGGCGCCGGCGGCGACGAGCGCCTTGAGCGCCCCGGTGAGGAAGGCGATGTCGCCCGCCGGGGCCACCTGGAAGAAGTGGTCGGTGATCTTCGTCCCGAACAGGGCCGACTCCACGTCCGAGGGGATCCAGTACTCGTCCATCCCCGGCTCCCGGTACGGGTTGACCAGCGCCACCTGCGTCCCCGCCTTCTTGGCGTGGAACAGGTACTTCATCAGGACCGGCTGGTTCTTGGCCGGGTTGGACCCGATGAACGTCACCAGGTCGCTGCCGATCAGGTCGGAGTACGAGCAGGTGGTTGCGGCCACGCCGAGGGCGTCCTTGAGGGCGAACGTCGACGGCGAGTGGCACACCCGGGCGGCGTTGTCGATGCCGTTCGACCCCATCGCCCTGGCCGACTTCTGCACCGAATAATACGTCTCGTTGGGGATGCCCCTACTGGTGAGATAGGTGTAGATCCGATCGGGCGACGTGGCGCGGACGGCGCCAGCGGCGAGGTCGATGGCGGCGTCCCAGCCGATGCGGGTGAACCCGGCGTCGCCGCGATGGCGCACCATGGGGTGGGGGATGCGGCCCAGGTCACGCAGGTCCCGCGACCGGGTCCGCTGCAGCGGGGCGACGTCGGCGAGCACCGCCGGGTCGAGCGGGCCCATGGTGTTGAGCCGCAGCAGCCGCAGCCGGATGTTGCACAGGTGCACCCCGTCGATGGTCCAGTCGTGCATCCCGCTGGTACCGAGGGCGCAGCCGTCACAGACGCCGTCGCGCAGGATGCGCCAGGCGTAGCGGGCGTTGTCGCGGTTCTCCCAGGCGGCGCGGGGCACCTCGGCGAGGTTGTCGACGTTGGTGAGCGGGATTTTGCGCGCCCAGTGGTCGCGGTTCCAGCCCTTCTCCGGCTCGCGAAACGGATCGACGGCACTGCTGGTGAGCACACCCACTGTTCCCCGAGCGTAGCGACCCCACCCACGTCGGGCCTTGACTTCAACCATCCTTGAAGTTGTACGGTCGGCGCCATGACCACACAGCACACACACAAGATCGCCGTCGTCACCGGCGGCTCACGCGGCCTGGGTTTGGCGCTGGTGCGCCGCCTGGCCTCCGACGGCTGGGCGGTCGTCACCGACGCCCGCGACGGGAACGCACTCGCCACCACCGTCGCCGGCCTCGACGTGACCGCCATCCCCGGCGACGTCGCCGATCCCGACCACCGCCTCGCACTCGTCGACGCCGCCCGCAGCCTCGGCGGGCTCGACCTTCTCGTCAACAACGCCTCACTCCTCGGCCCCAGCCCGCAGCCGTCCCTCGCCGGCTACCCGCTCGACGTGCTCCGCGACGTGTACGAGGTGAACGTCTTCGCCCCGCTGGCTCTGATCCAGCTGGCGCTGCCGCTCCTCGCCGCCCGAGCCGGAGTCGTGGTCAACGTCACCTCCGACGCCGCCGTGGAGGGCTACGAAGGCTGGGGCGGCTACGGCTCGTCCAAGGCGGCCCTCGACCAGTTGGGCAACGTCCTCGCCGCCGAGGAGCCCGACATCTCGGTGTACCGGGTCGACCCGGGCGACATGAACACCCGGATGCACCAGGAGGCCTTCCCCGGCGAGGACATCTCCGACCGCCCCCCGCCCGAGGAGAGCGTCCCCGGCATCGTCCGCCTCGTCACCGAGAGGCCTCCCTCCGGGCGTTACCAGGCGCGCCAACCCGTCGAGGTGGCGCCGTGACCGCCCGCCTCGATTTCGCCGTCCCCGCCTCGGCGACGGGGCCTCCCCCGGAACGGGATGGACGCAGCCGTGACGGTGTGCGCCTCATGGTCGCCGACGCCGCCGGCGGCGCCATCCGCCACACCAGCTTCAGCCACATCGGAGACTTCCTCCGCCCCGGGGACGTGATCGTCATCAACACCTCGGCGGCGGTGCCGGCCGCTGTCGACGGCACCGGCAAGACGGGGCCGGTCCGGCTCCACCTGTCCTCCCCCGCCGCCGGCGACGTGTGGACAGTGGAACCCCGCTACCCCGACGGCCACGGCTCCACCCCGTGGCGGGACCATCCCGGTGGCCGGGTGGTGCTCCCCGGAGGGGCCCACGCCGACCTGGTCGCCCCCGACCCCCGTTCACCCCGGCTGTGGCTGGCCGTCCTCGACGGCACCGGCGACATCAGGGCATGGATGCACCGCCATGGCCGCCCCGTCCGCTATGCCGCCGGCGGCGCCTGGCCCCTGTCGGACTACCAGACCGTGTATGCCACCGAGCCCGGCTCGGCGGAGATGCCCAGCGCCGGGCGGCCCTTCACCACCGGGCTGCTCACCTCTCTGGTGGCCAAAGGCGTCGCGGTCGCCCCACTGGTGCTCCATTGCGGCCTCGCCTCCTTCGAGGCGGGCGAGCGACCCGACGCCGAGCGCTACCGGGTCCCCGAGGCCACCGCCCGGATCGTCAACCAGGCCCGGGCCGCCGGTGGGAGGGTGCTGGCGGTGGGCACCACATCGGTGCGGGCACTGGAGACCGTCGCCGACTCGGACGGGACCGTCCACCCCGGCGCCGGTGTCACCGACCTCGTCATCACCCCCGAGCGAGGCGTACGCGCCGTCGACGGCCTCCTCACCGGCTGGCACGAGGCGGGCTCGTCCCATCTCGACCTGGTCGAAACCGTCGCCGGCCGCTCCCTGGTGGAGCGTTGCTACACCGCGGCCCTGGAACATGGCTACCTGTGGCACGAGTTCGGCGACTCCCTGCTCGTCATTCGCTGACCTAACGTTGTCGCATGGCCGACGTCGAGGTCCTCGAGGTGGCGGGCCGCCAGGTCACCGTCACCAACCCGGGCAGGGTCGTCTTCCCCGGCCCGGGGCTGACCAAGCTCGACCTGGTGCACTACTACCTCGACGTCGCCCCCGGTGCGCTGCGCGGGGTGGCGGGACGGCCCATGATCCTCAAACGTTTCGTCAAGGGGCTCGACCAGGAGCCGTTCTTCCAGAAGCGGGCACCCAAGGAGCGGCCCGACTGGGTCGAGGTGGCCGAACTCCATTACAGCTCGGGACGCTCGGCGACCGAGGTGGTGGTGCGCGATGAGGCGTCGCTGGTGTGGGTGATCAACCTGGGCTGCATCGACCTCAACCCGCACCCGGTCCGTGCCGAGGACCTCGACCATCCCGACGAGCTGAGGGTCGACCTCGACCCGATGCCCGGGGTGGAATGGCCGCAGATCCGCGACGTGGCGCTGGTGGTCCGCGAGGTCCTCGCCGACCACGGCCTGGCCGGCTGGCCCAAGACGTCGGGCTCCCGCGGCTTCCACATCTACTCCCGCATCGTCCCGCAATGGAGCTACCCCGAGGTACGGCGCGCCGCCGAGACGGTGGCCCGCGAGGTGGAGAACCGGGTCCCCGATCTGGCCACCAGCCGCTGGTGGAAGGAGGAGCGCCAGGGGGTCTTCGTCGACTTCAACCAGAACGCCAAGGACCGCACCGTGGCCTCCGCCTGGTCGGTGCGGGCAACGCCCGACGCGCGGGTCTCCACACCGCTCAGCTGGGACGAGGTGCCACGGTGCCGCCCCGAGGCGTTCACCGTCGCCACGGTGCGGCGCCGCTTCGCCGAGCAGGGCGACCCCTGGGAGGAGATGGACGGCGCCCCGGGATCGCTCGACGGCCTGCTCGACCTGGCTCGCCGCATGGGCCCTGCGGAGAAGCCGCCGAAGGGAACCGGCCGCCGCCGGTCCACCATGCCGCTTGTCGAGATCGCCCGGGCCAGGACTCGAGACGAAGCCCTCGCCGGACTGGATCGATGGAAGGAACACCACCCCGAAGTGGTCCCCCACCTCGACCCCATCGACATCCTCGTCGACGGCATGCGGGGCCGCAGCTCCCTCTGGTACCGCATCCGCATCAACCTCCAGCACGTCCCGGAAGAGCTGCGCCCACCGCAGGAGCCCCTCGAAGTCGACTACGACCCTTGGCGTAGTACTTAGTACTTAGTACTAAGTACTAAGTACCGCTACTTCACGATGCTATGGCAGCCGACGGCTCACCCTCTCCCACCAGTTGCGTCCGGCACAGCTCGGCGTAGAGACCGCCCCGGGCGAGGAGTTCGTGGTGGGTGCCCCGCTCCACTATGCGACCACCGTCGACGACGAGGATCTGGTCGGCGTTGCGCACCGTGGCCAGGCGGTGGGCGATGACGATCGAGGTGCGCCCCACCAGCGCCTCGGCCAGAGCCGCCTGCACCGTCGCCTCCGACTCGGAGTCGAGGTGGGCGGTCGCCTCGTCGAGGACCACGACGCGGGGATCCTTGAGCAGCAGCCGGGCGATGGCTAGGCGCTGCTTCTCACCGCCGGAGAGGCGGTAACCGTGATCGCCGAGGACGGTGTCGAGGCCTTCGGGCAGGCGCTCCACCATCGGCCAGATGTGGGCCGCCCGCAGCGCCTCCTCCAACTCGGCGTCGCCGGCGTCCGGCCGGGCGTAGAGCAGGTTGGCCCGCAGCGTGTCGTGGAACATGTGGGCGTCCTGGGAAACGACGCCCACCGAGCTTCCCAACGACTCCAGGTGCAGGCGCCGCACGTCGACGCCGCCGACCTCGACGGCGCCCTCGCCGACGTCGTAGAGGCGTGACACCAGTGCCGCCATGGTGCTCTTGCCGGCGCCCGACGGCCCCACCAGGGCCACCATCTGGCCGGGCTCTGCCCGGAACGACACCTCGTGCAGCACCTCTTCTCCCGGCTGCGACGAAAGGCGGCTCCGCCCTTCCAGCGAGGCCAGGGACACTGCGGCGGCCGCCGGGTAGGCGAACCCGACCCGGTCGAACGTGACTCCGACCGGTCCATCCGGAACGGCGACGGCGTCGACGGCGTCGACGATGGTGGGGGTGAGGTCGAGGACCTCGAGGACCCTCTCGAAGCTGACCAGGGTGGTCATCACGTCCACCTGCACGTTGGACAGGGAGGTCACCGGTCCGTAGAGGCGGTTGAGGTAGGCGGAGAGGGCCACCAGCGTGCCGACGCCGATGGCGCCGGAGATGACCATGGCGCCGCCCATGGCGTACACGACGGCGGTGGCGACGGCGGCCACCAGTCCCAGGGAACTCATCAGCACCCGGGAGTACATGGCGGAGCGAACGCCGATATCGCGCACCCGCCCGGCACGGCCGGCGAACACCGCCGACTCCTCGTCGGGACGGCCGAACAGCTTCACCAGCAGGGCCCCGGCGACGTTGAAGCGGTCGGTCATGGTCTGACCCATCGCCCCGTTGAGTTCGTAGCGCTCCCTGGTGATGGTGGCGAGGCGCTTGCCGATGATACGGGCCGGCACCAGGAACAGCGGCACCAGCACCAGGGCCACCAGGGTGATCTGCCACGACAGCGCCATCATGGCGACGACGGTGGCGATCACGCCCACGGCGTTGCCCACCACGTTGGACAGCATCGAGGTGAAGGCCTGCTGGGCGCCGACGACGTCGCTGTTGAGGCGGGATACCAGGGTGCCGGTCTGGGTGCGGCTGAAGAAGGCCACCGGCATGCGCTGGACATGGTCGAACACCTGGGTGCGCAGGTCGAAGACCAGCCCCTCGCCGATGCGGGCCGACAGCCAGCGCATCACCAGGCCCAGTCCCGCCGCCACCACCGCCAGTCCGAGGAGGGCGCCGGCCAGCCCGATCACCAGGCCGACGTCGCCCTCGGCGATGCCCCGGTCGATGATCTCCCGGTACAGCAGCGGCGGCGCCGCGCCGAGGAGGCCCTCGACTATGACCAGGACCAGGAAGGCGGCGATCCACCAGCGGTAGGGCCGGGCGAACCCGGCGATGCGCCGCAGCGTACCGTGCTTGAGCTTGTGTTGCGTTACCTCACGATCGGCGGCAAGGCCGCGCATACCTCGCCCGCCTCCGAACCTCTCACCTGCCATCGGGGCCCTCCCCTACTTACGATCTATACTCATATTGAGTGTAACTCATCAGTTGGCCGGGCAATTCCCGTGAACCAGGCGAGCGTCGGGGGCGTGTGTTGGGTTCATGAGCACGTCAAACCACAGGCGATCCACCATGCGACAACCATTCCTACGTACATTCGCCGTCCTCGCTCTGGCTCTCGCGGCCGCCTGCAGCGGGAACGGCGCCGATCCCGCCTCCGACCCGACCGCCGCCGAGGTTCCGCAGGGCGGAGAACCGACGGCCACCACCGCGGAGCCTGCCGGGGAGACCGCGGCTGAGCCCGCCGGAGACGAAGCGGAGACGCTGGCAGGCCTCATGGGCTGGGGCGGCGAGAACGCCGAGACCGACGCCCGCGACCAGGAGGGCCGCATCCAGGAGGACATCCGGGTGTGTATGGCCGAGCTGGGCTTTGACTACATGCCGGCCGTGGCGCCGGAGGGCACTTTTGAGGTGTGGGAGGAGGCCGACGAAGAGGAGCGGGTCCGCACCCAGGGCTTCGGGATCACCACCTGGTTCGGGAACGAGGAGGAACTCGCCGGGGGCGCCGAATGGGTCGACCCGAACCAGGACAAGGTCGAAGCCATGTCCCAGTCGGAGCGGCAGGCGTGGAACGACGCCCTGTACGGCTCGGAGGAGGAGCACGAGGCGAGTCAGGTCGAGCACATCGACGAGGAGACCGGAGAGACCTACTACGTGGGCGACCGGTATGGCCTCGGCTGCTCCGGCAAGGCGTACGAGACAGCGTACGGCGGCAAGGAACTCGAGGCCCTCTGGGAGGAGCTCAGCCCGGCGTTCGAGGAGTTGCACCAGCGGGTCCAGGCCGATCCGCGCATCGTCGACGCCAACGCCGAATGGTCGACGTGTATGGCCGCCGCCGGATACGACGGGCTCGCCTCCCGGGACGAGATGGGCGAGACGGCCTACGACGATTTCCAACAGCGGTTCGACGCCATCGTCGACCTGGAGCAGAGCGATCCCCTCGCCGGGTGGAGCGAGGCGGAGGTCGACGCCTTCTTCGAGGAGAAGACCCAGGAGGAAATCAACGCCGTCTTCAAACAGGCACAGCAGGAAGCCGAAGCGAATGTCGACCAGGAGGCGCTGGCCGCCCTTCAGCAGGAAGAGATCGACATGGCCGTCGCCGACTGGGAATGCGGCCAGGGCCTCAACGACCTTCTCACCGAGGTCTCCGAGGACTTCGAAGGCGACTTCATCGCCGAGAATCAGGCCACGCTCGAGCAGATCCGTGACGCCCAGGGTGGGTGAACGGGCTCTGCCCCGGCAAGCGACGACGAACGCCCGGTCTAGAGCATGAAGCGCAACGTGCTGCTGGGAATCGTCGTGGTCGCCGTCGTCGCCGCCTCCGGCGTCGGCTGGCTCTTCGGCTCGCGCATCAAGTCCCCCGCTGAGATCGCCGCCGGGGCGGCGCCGCCGGAGGCGTCACTGATCACCGTTCCCGTGGTCACCGAGACCCTCTCCGCCGACGTGGTCACCCGGGGCGACATCGTCTTCGACGACCCGGTCTCGGTGGACCTCTCCGGCTCCTTCGCCGCCCAGCCGGAGCGCCTGGTGGTGACCGAGGCGGTCGAGGTCAACGCCGAGCTGGCCGAGGGCGACCTGGCCGTGGAGGTGGTGGGCCGCCCGGTGTTCCTCCTCACCGGCGAGATCCCCATGTACCGGGACCTCCGCCCCGGCGCCACAGGCGACGACGTGATGCAACTGGAGGAGGCGCTGGCACGGATGGGTTTCCTCTCCGGCGCTCCCGACGACACCTGGGACGAGGACACCGGCGCCGCCGTGGCCGCCTGGTGCGAGGCGGCCGGCTACCGCCCCAACGGCCTGTCGGACGAGGACGAGGTGGCGCTGCGGGCGGCCCGGGAACGGGTACGCAACGCCCAGACCTCCCTCGCCGACGCCCAGTCGGCGCTGTCGCAGGCCGGCTCAGAGGGTGGGCAGTCGGCCGTCGCCGCCGCCCGCGCCGAGATCGAGGCCGCCGAGGACGCACTGGAGCTGGCCGGGATCGACGCCGAGCGGGCAAACGAGCTGGCCGCTACCGCCGAGCATGACGCCGAGCGGGAGCTCTCCGCCGCCCGCAGGGATCTCACCCGGGCCGAGCAAGAGCTCGAGGAGGCCAAGGAGGCCGACCCCCGCCCGCCGCGCGGGGAGATGGACGAGCTGCGCCAGGCCGTGGCCGAAGCCGAGGCCGCCGAGGAACTGGCCGCTGACGCCCTCGACCAGGCCCGCTTCGACAAGGGGCGGACCGCCCGGGAGCAGACGGCCATCGTCGACGCCGCCGGTAACCGGGTCACCGTCGCCAAGGCGGCACTGGCCGACCTGCAGCAGGGCGTCGACACCTCGCCGCTGCGGCGCCAGGTCGACACCGCCGGCACCGAGCGGGCCGAGGCGCAGCAGGACCTGGAGTCCCTGGAGGAGGAGCTGGGCACCTGGCTACCCGCCGGAGAGGTGGTGTTCCTGCGTCGCCTCCCGGTACGGGTCGACCAGGTGGCGGCCTCCCGGGGCTCGGTCATCGAAGGCCCGTTCATCACGGTCTCCGGGTCGGATCTGGCGTTGCGCTCCTCGGTGCTGGAGCGCGACGCTCCCCGCGTCGAAGAAGGCATGACGGTCGAGATCGAGAACCCCGACACCGGCGAGACCATCCCGGGCGTCATCTCGGAGAAGGCGGATCGGGCCGGTACCAACAACGTCGCCCCGGATCGGGTCTACATCGAGGTCACCCCCGAGGAGATGCCCGAGTCGATCATCGGCGCCAACGTCCGGGTGGTGATCCCGGTCTCGTCGACCGGTGGCGACGTTCTGGCGGTGCCGGCGTCGGCGCTGTCGGCCACCGCCGACGGCTCCACCATCCTCCAGGTGGAGGATGACGACGGCACATTGCGCACGGTGCGGGTCGAGACCGGTCTCGCCGCCGGCGGCCTGGTCGAGGTCGCCCCGCTCGACGGCGAGCTGGCCGAGGGTGACCAGGTGGTCGTCGGCACCGAGGACGGCTCCCCGGCGGCGGTCGACGGCGAGGGCTCGTGACACCCGCCGCCGTTCCACAGCCCGTCATCGAGCTGCGCGGGGTGGGCCGCAACTTCTCCACCGGAGATGTGGAAATACCGGCACTGATCGGCGCCGACCTCGAGGTCGACTCCGGCGAATACGTCGCCGTCGTAGGCCCCTCGGGATCGGGCAAGTCGACCATGCTCAACGTGCTCGGACTGCTCGACCGCCCCACCGAGGGCACCTACCTGCTGGAGGGCATCGACACGTCCCGGCTCGACGAGGGACGCCGTGCCGGACTGCGCAGCCGCCGCATCGGGTTCGTCTTCCAGTCGTTCCACCTGCTGGCACACCGCAGCGTGATGGAGAACGTGCTGCTGGCGACCATCTACAACCGCATGCCCCGCGCCGAGCGGGTTCCCGCCGCCGAGGAGGCGCTGCGCCGGGTCGGCCTCGAGCATCGCATCGGGTTCCTCCCCACCCGGCTCTCCGGCGGCGAGCGTCAGCGGGTCGCCATCGCCCGCGCCCTGGTGACCCGCCCCGCCCTGCTCCTCGCCGACGAGCCCACCGGGAACCTCGACTCGGCAACGGGGGGCGCCGTACTCGACCTCTTCGACGAGCTGCGCGCCGGCGGCCTCACCCTCATCGTCGTCACCCACGACGACAAGGTGTCCGCCCACGCCGACCGAGCGGTGCGGCTTCGTGACGGGCGCATCGTGGAGGCCGCATGAGTCAGGTCATGACGCAGCAGCCACCGGCCCCCGAGCTCGCCGTCGAGCCGGCGCGGATGAGCGGCCGTGACCTGCTCGCCGAGGCGCTGGCCGGCATCTTCGCCCGGCCCGGTCGCACCGTGCTCACCGTCCTCGGCACCGTCCTCGGCATCGGCGCCCTGGTGGCGACCCTGGGCGTGGCCAAGACAGCGGGGAACCAGATCGTGGAGCGCTTCGACGAGCTGGCGGCCACCTCGGTGGTGGTCACCAACGAGCCCGGGCCCTTCTCCGACTCCCAGGCCCGCCCACCAATACCGGGCGACGCCGAGACCCGGCTCACCCGTCTCAACGGAGTCAACGCCGCCGGCGCCTTCGGGCCGGCGGACGTCGGTGGTGCCCTGGTGCGCGCCGTGCCCATCCCCGATCCATTGGCGCAGACCGAGTTCCAGCTCACCGTCTACGGGGGCACACCGGGACTCCTTCCGGCAGCCCGTGGGGAGCTGGTGACAGGGCGGTGGTTCGACGGCGGTCACTCAGAGCGGGCGGACCGCGTCGCCGTCCTCGGCGTCGGTGCTGCTCAGCGGCTCAACCTGACCCGCGTCCAGCAGCAGCCGGTGATCTTCGTCGGCGAAGACGCGTTCGTTGTCATCGGCATCCTGGCGTCGGTGGAACGGCATCCCGAACTGCTCAACGCCGTGGTTATCCCCGAGGGGACCGCGCGGGACCTCTACGGCTACCAGTCGGCGGAGACGGTACAGATCGACGTGCAGGTGGGAGCGGCCTCACTCATCGCCGAGCAGGCGGCGACGGCGCTCGCACCCAACGACCCCACGGTGTTGCGGGTGCAGAAGCCGCCTGAGCCCGACGACCTGCGCCGCGACGTCGAGGGCGACGTCAATGCCCTCTTCCTGGTGCTGGGCGGAGTCGCCCTCCTCGTGGGCGCCATCGGCATCGCCAACGTGACACTGGTGTCGGTGCTGGAGAGGGTCGGGGAGATCGGCCTGCGCCGGGCACTGGGTGCGGCGCGGCGCCACGTCGCCGGACAGTTCCTGGTGGAGTCCACCGCGATGGGACTCGTCGGCGGCGTCATCGGCGCCAGCCTGGGGATCCTCGTCGTGGTCGCCATCTCGGCGGCTCGGACCTGGACCCCCGTCCTCGACCCCTGGGTCCCGCTCGCCGCCCCCCTCATCGGAGCCGTCACCGGCCTCGCCGCCGGCCTCTATCCCGCATTGCGGGCGGCCCGGTTGGAACCTGTAGAGGCTCTGCGGGCCGGCTAGGCACTTACTACGTGTCACGTATCACGTATCAAGAAGGCTTGCGGATGCTGAGCTACACTCAATTCATGCCATCGGACCATGCGGCGGCCAACGTTTCCGACCTGGCTGCTGCACTGAGTCGGGCGCTGCGACGCTCGGTGGCATGCCGGATCGGGACCATCGGGCTGACACCTGCCCGCTTGCGCGCTCTGCGCCACCTGGCCGCCGCCGGAGGACCGATGCGCATGGGTGAGTTGGCCGGCGGCCTCGGCGTGGTCCCCCGCTCGGCCACGTCGCTCATCGACGAGCTCTCCGAGGCCGGATTGGTGGAGCGAACCGCCGACCCCGACGACCGCCGCGCCACGCGGCTCACCCTCACCGACTCCGGCCGTGAGGCACTGGAAACCACCGACGAGATGCGCCGCCAGGCAGCATCCGAGTTGCTGGGGCACCTGAGCTCAGCCGAGTTGGACGTGCTGTCACAGCTCCTCACCAAGGCGATCGCACGTGATACGTAATACGTGATACGTAATACGTAATACGCTACCCGGCGAACTGCTTCCCTCCGGCTTCCGCCCAGGACTCGCGCAGCGACACCGTCAGGCGGCCGACGGACCTGATCTGGACCCCGATCCCGACGAGCGCCAGCACCAGGTAGATGGCATACCACCACCAGTCGTCGTCGAGGCGCTGCGTGGTCTCCACCGACCAGGTGCCCATGTCGATGACCCCGAACAACAACATGAGGCCGCCCACCACCACCGAGGAGCCGGCGAAGGCACTGAGGATCACCAGCAACACGGTGGGCAGGTTGCCGACGATGGCGAGAAGGGCGAGAAGCACGCCGAGGCCCAGTCCGGCGAGGATCGTCAGCCACGACCAGGTGACCCCCATCGCCACCAGCAACGAGGTGGCGAGCGCAAAACCGATGGCGCCCATGGCGAGCACCACCGCCACCTCGTAATAGAGGTAGGCGAGGATCCCGAACACCACCGCGAAAAGGGCGCCGACGCCCCACCCCGCCACGGTGCTGAGGAAGCCCTCGTCCCACCACGACGCCACCAACCCGGCACCCAACATGAACCCGGTGAACGCTCCCCAGATCGGGATGATGACGCGCAGCAGCACCCATCCCTGGAAGCAGAACACGGCACCGATCACGACGGCCAGGAGACCGACGATGACATCTTGCATCAGGCGTTCCTCCTCGAGAACCACCGGCACTCTAGGAGCCGGAACCTCCGGATTGGCGGCAAGCCAGTCGCAACTGCGAGGCGGCTAGTCGGAAGAACTCACCCGCCAACGTGCGTCCCGCGCGGCCGTCACCGGCTTCGCCTCTACGATGGCGCCGTCCTCGACGGCACAGCGGAAGGGCGACATGGCGATCGACGTACAGTCGGCTCCCGCCACCGAGCTGGCTCGGGAGCCCAGCACCACTCACCCTCGCCGCCCGCGGCTGCACAGGCGCCTGCTCGCTCCTCCCCGTCTCGGCCACGCCGGCTTCGCCTTCGCCTTCTGGGTGCTGTCGCTGCAACCCACCCTCCTGCCACGAGCCTGGATGACCCAGGTCGTCATCAGCGCCATCTGCGCCGCCATCGGCTGGGCCCTGGGTGCCGCGCTGCAGGGACTCGCCGAGTGGACGCTTGGCGCCACGGACCGTTCGGTCACCGAGTCCTTGCGGGCGGCGGCCTGGCTCGTGTTCGGCATCCTCGCCTGCGCCGCCGCCATCCCCGCCCTGTGGATCTGGGAGGGGGCACAGAACACCCAGCGGGAGATCCTGGGGATGGACACCCTGCCCATGCCCGTCGTGGTGCCCCTCGTCCTCGCCACGGCCCTGCTCACCGGAGTTCTCGTGCTGGTGGGGCGGACCGTGAGCCAGGGTGTCCGCTGGATCGACCGGCAGGTGGCTCGCGCCATCCGGCCCGGTTGGGCCCGCGCCCTCACCGCACTGATCGTCATCGTGGCGACGGTATACCTGGTCGACTACGGCCAGCGCCGCCTGGTCAACTGGGCCGACGAGCAATTCGGCGCCCTCAACGGAACCACCGAAGAGGGTGTCACCCGGCCCTTCCGCCCCAACGTGTCTGGCAGCCCCTCGTCGGAGGTTCCGTGGGAGACGCTGGGGCTCCAGGGTCGTACCTTCGTCGCCGGGGTGACGCCGGTCTCCGACCTGGCGGGGTTCCACGGCGGTGCCGCGGTGGTGAAGCCGCCGGTACGGGTCTACGTGGGCCTCGACTCGGCGCCCACGGACCAGGAGCGGACCGCCCTGGTGCTGTCCGAACTGGAGCGCACCGGAGCGTTCGACCGCGAGGTGCTGGTGGTGGCCACCGCCACCGGGACCGGGTGGATCAACCCGGCGGCGGCGCGTGCGCTGGAATACGTCTACGGCGGGGATACCGCCATCGTCTCCCAGCAGTACTCGTTCCTGCCCAGCTGGATCACCTTCCTCGTCGATCCCAACCGGTCCACCGAGACAGGCGCCGCCCTCTTCAACGCCGTTCACGAGCGCTGGTCACAGCTCCCCGCCGCCGAACGGCCCCGCCTCCTCGTCTACGGGGAGAGCCTCGGCGCCCTCGGGGCCGAGGCCGCCTTCCAAGGCGAGGACCTGGCCGCGTCCCTGTCCACCATCGCCGGGAGGACCGACGGGGCGCTCATGGTGGGGCCGACCGCCGGCAACCCGATCCTGACCCAGATGCGCGCCGAGCGCGACCCGGACTCGCCCACCTGGCAACCGGTCAACTCCCACCATCCCAACCTGCGGCTGGAGAACGAAGCCGCCGGGATCGATGCCGGCTCGGCCGCCTGGGAGTCACCGCGGATCCTCTACCTGCTCCACCCCACCGACGCGGTGGGGACATGGACACCACGGACCATCTGGGAGCGGCCCGGGTGGACCCGCCGGCCCCTCGGCCACGGCGTGATCGACCAGGTGCGGTGGTTCCCCCTCATCAGCTGGATCCAGGAGACCGGCGACCTCATCTCCGGTTTCACCGCGCAACCGGGCTTCGGCCACGACTACAGCAACGCCTTCGTCCCCGGCTGGGTCGCCATAGCCGGACCCGACGGATGGACGGAAGCAGACACGTATCGCCTAGCCGCACACCTCGAGGCAGTCGCGCCATAGCAAGTACTTGGTACTTGGTACTTGGTACACGCAGATACCAAGTACCAAGTACCCATCGCACCGGCGAAACCTCACAAGTACCTATTCCGCTCGAGCCACCGAAAGGCGAAGAACCCCCACACCGGGGGCAGGTAGAAGGTGGCGATTCGGTACATCATCACCGCTCCGAAGGCGATCTCTTCGGGGACCCCGGCTGCGGTGAGGCCGAACACCAGTCCGCCCTCGGTGACGCCGATGCCACCGGGAATGGGGAGCACCCCCGCCAGCAGGGCGACCACGATCACGATGAAGATCAGCTCCCCGAACGACACGTTGAACCCGACGGAGCGCACGAACGCCCCCAACGAGAGGGCCAGCAGCACGTCGGCAGCGAGGTTGCCGCCGAACAGCATCGCCAGACGGCGGGGCTCCGCCAGGCCCTGAAGCGCGGAAGACGCCTCGGTGAGGAGTTGGCGCACCTGGGTGACCACGACGCGCCGCAGCCGCGGGATGAGGGCGATGACCAGTCCGAGGCCCACAGCCACACCGACGATCACGACCAGGAGCCGGCCGGCGCCGCTGGTGAAGTCGAGGTCCAGGTCGACGTCGACCGAGGCGCTGCCGAACAGCAGCAGGCTGCCCAGAACGATCACCTGTATCACCAGGCTCCCGAACCCGTCCACGGCACCGATGGCCACGGAGGCCCCCCGGCTCAGGCCCTGACGTTGGAAGAACCGCACGTTGACGGCGATGCGGGCGGCGGCACCGGGGATGACGAGGTTGATGTAGGCCACGGCGAGCTGGAGCACGTACACCGGCGCCAGGGGAAGGCTCACCGGGGCGGCACCCATCGTCGAGATGGCCTGGGCGAAGCGGGGCACCTGCCCGAGGACGAACCCGATCGCCACCAGCCACCAGGTGGCCCCGGCGATGGCGTCGCCGACGGCGGCGAGGTCGATCCCGCCCACCAGGCGTGCCATCGCCAGAAAGGCGAACACCAGCAGCACCATCTGCAACAGCGAACCGAGGCTGACCCGGCGCAGTTGCTCCAACTGGGGCGGGTCGATGGCCAGGGCGGCGGCAATGCGCTCCCGGACCTCGTCGAGGCGGCGGCCCCGTGAGCCGAAGGAGTCGCGCTGGGCGGCGGTGAGCACCGGGATCTGGAGCACCGGGAGGAGGTCGGCGAGACCGTCGTCACCGAGGGCGCCGCGGGCGGCGTCGACCGCGGGCTCCTCTCCTGCCCCGAGCAGCGTCGTCGCCAGGAGCTGCGCGTGGTCGCGGCGTACCCGCTGCGGATCAGCACCGACCGCCGCTCCGGCGAAGCCGTCCAGCCCCACCGCGTGCTCGGGACCGTCTCCGTCGGTGACGAAGATGTGCCCGGCGTCGACGTTCCCGTGGACGATCCCGGCGCCGTGGAGGTGGCCGAGGACGTCCCACATCGTCCCCAGCAGTTGCGGCGTCCACTCCTCGGGCTCCAGACGGCTGATGTCGCGACCGGCTGGCCGCAGCACCAGGAGAGCGTCTGAGCCCCCGGTGGTCCCGGCGGTGACAACCGATTCTGTGGCGACCCCGGCCTGGGCGGCCAGCAGGGTGACCAGCGCCTCGTGCTCCACCTGGTGGAGCCGTCCCAGCACCGGTGGCGCGTCCGTCTCCCGATACCACAAGGTGCGCCACAGCGTGGCCAGTACCTGGGTGTCGTGGGCATCGCGGCCGTAGACCTTGACCAGCAGAGGGCCGTCGTCGTCGGCGCCCTCCACCAGGAACACCCCGGCCGGCTGCCGATCAGCGGCCCCCAGCGATCGTGTAGTGACCCCCAGTTCGGCCAGCCCGGCGGCAACGGCGTCTATTCCTGGACGTCCACTCGACGATCCGACAACGAGGTGCACCGCAGCCGCCGCCGCCGTCGCCACCAGCACCCCGGCGAGAGCGATGCTCGGCGTGGCGATACCCAGCGGCATCGAGGAGAACGCCGCCAGCCACACCAGTCCGACCACCGGCCGGCGGAAAGGCCGGCTCAGGTGAGACGCCACCGTGAGCACCACCGCGCCGGAGATGGCGACGTGCGCCGCCGGGAAGTGCCACGGCCGCAACCCGGCTCGCCAGCCATCGATCAGCGGCGGCCAGGAGCCCTCGACAACCCGGCCCAGCAACATGACGACCGCCAGGGCTACCAGGGCGGCAAGAAGGGCGTCGCGGCCGACGGCGATCCGGCGGCGGAGCACCGTGGCGACCGCCAGGACAACGGCGACCAGCGCCAGGAGGTCGATGAGAATCTGCCACACCCCGTCGAGGAAGGCGGGAAGGGCCCCGACGAAGGCGATGAGGGCGACCTCGATCCCCGAGGGCGGGACGGCGACCAGCGCCAGGATCATCAGGCCCAGCGCGGAGAGCCCGAGGGCGATGGCGTCGGTGGCGCGCCGGGCACGCGGATCACCGGCCGGTCCGGCGAAGAGCCGTGCCGCCCGGCGCCGCCCCGCAGATGCAGGGACCCCGTCGGACGAAGTGGCGCGCATCGCGCTGATTGTGGCACCCGCCGCCGGCAGGCACCGAATTGCCGAACGCCGACTTGGGAACCGGTCCCGGGTGCGCCAGCATCCAACCACCATGAGAGCCCGCACAGTCATCACCATCGCCCTGCTGCTGTCGCTACTCGCCGCCTGCGGAGGGAGCGAGGACGGCAGCGCCACGACCGACCCCGACACTTCCACCAGCGACGACGGCGGCGGCACCCGGCCGCCCACCACCGTCCCCGCCGGGGTGTCCGGCGACGTCCTCCTCACCGTCGCCTACCAGGGCGGGTTCCTCCCCGTCGAGGTGGCCCTCGCCAGCGGATACGCCCACGTGCTCACCGCCGACGGCTCCCTCATCTCGGAAGGGCCCATCCCCGAGATCTACCCGGCGCCGCTGCTCCGGCCTTACGGAGTGGTCGACGTCTCCGGCGACATGGACACCCTGACCGGTCTCATCGACGCCCTCGGCATCGCCGATGTCACCGATGAGACCATCGAGGGCGACGCCTTCATCGCCGACGCCCCCTCCACGGTCGTCGTCTACCACGACGAGAACGGCGCCCACCGGATGTCGGCACAAGCACTCTTCGGTGACCCCGAGACGTCGGACCCGCGCCTCGCCGCCATGCTCGACCTGGTGATGACCCTGGACTCGTTCGCCTCCGACCCCGGGAGCCAGCCCTACCAGGTGGAGCAGTGGCAGGTCCTCGCCACCGCTCCGATGGAGACCGGCGACATCATCGCCGACCCGGCGCCGTGGCCGCTCGACATCGCCCCCGGGGACTTCGAGGCCGAGGTTGCCGGGCTCCCCTGCACCGTGGTGGACAACACCCCCGAGATCGAGGCCGCCTTCACCGAGGCGAGCCAGCTCACCGCCTGGACCGACGGGAGCGACGAGTACGGCCTGGTGGTGCGGCCCCTCCTCCCCGGCGAGCACGGATGCGAGCAGTCGTAGTCGTATTACGTATTACGTATCACGCAAGAACCTACTGGCCGACGTCCAACCAGATACCAAGTACCAAGTACCTGAATTGCCCGGTTCCCGTATCCTTGGCTGGTCCCACCGGAGGAGCGGAGCAACGTGGACCTATCGGCCATCGGCCTGACCAACGTCGGGCGAATCCATCACAACCTCACCACCGCCCATCTCTACGAAGAATCCGTACGGCGCAACGAGGGTCTCATCGGTCACCTCGGGCCCATCGTGGTCAACACCGGCAAGTACACCGGCCGCTCCGCCGAGGACAAGTTCATCGTCCGCGAGCCCTCCACCGAGGGCGAGGTGTGGTGGGGACCGGTGAACCGCCCCTTCGCTCCGGAGGACTTCGAGCGGGTGCGCTATGGCCTGCGCTCGTTCCTCCAGGGCCGTGAGGTCTTCGTGCAGGACTGCTACGCCGGTGCCGATCCCCGCTTCCGCATCAAAGTCCGGGTGGTCACCCAGCGGGCCTGGCACAGCCTCTTCGCCCGCACCATGTTCATCCAGGAGCACGACCGCGAGGTGCTGGCCGGCTTCGACCCCGACTGGACCGTCATCGCCTGCCCCGACTTCCAGGCGGAGCCCCACGTCGAGGGGACCCGCAGCGAGGCGTTCATCCTGCTCAGCCTGGAGCGGCGCATGGTCATCATCGGCGGCACCTCGTACGCCGGCGAGATCAAGAAGTCGATATTCACCGTGATGAACTACATCCTGCCCCGCCAGGGCGTCCTCAGCCTGCACTCGTCGGCCAACGTCGGAGCCGACGGCGACGTCGCAGTGTTCTTCGGGCTCTCCGGGACGGGCAAGACCACGCTCTCCACCGAGGCGGGGCGCAACCTCATCGGCGACGACGAGTTGGGCTGGTCCGACACTGGTGTGTTCAACATCGAGGGTGGCTGCTACGCCAAGATGATCAAGCTGTCCGACACCGCCGA
>CAZOGW010000055.1:0-19215 GCA_964579415.1 uncultured Acidimicrobiaceae bacterium
TACCCTGGGTTCCCGACGCCGCTCAGCGTCGTCTGCAGCCCGAAGTTGGGGTGGGCAGCGGATTGGATAGTGTCCAGCGTGTGAACGCCGACGCGCGCCGCGTCCAACGCATCTATCTCACGCTCACGTTGCTGTCGACGCTGGCCGCTTCGCTGATCTGGGGGATCAACACGCTGTTCCTGCTCGACGCCGGGCTCTCCAACACGCAGGCGTTCACCGCCAACGCCTTCTACACCGCCGGGCAGGTGCTGTTCGAGGTGCCCACCGGGGTGGTGGCCGACACCCGCGGCCGGAAGGTCTCGTACATGGTGGGGGCGGGCACGCTGCTGGTGGCGACCCTGCTCTACCTGGTCATGTGGGAGACGCAGGCGGGGATGCTGGGCTGGGCGGCGGCTTCGGTGCTCATCGGGCTCGGGTTCACGTTCTTCTCGGGGGCGACGGAGGCCTGGCTGGTCGACGCCCTCACCTTCACCGGGTTCGAGGGCGACCTGGAGTCGGTGTTCGCCAAGGGCCAGGTCATTGCCGGGGTTGCCATGCTTACCGGATCGGTGGCGGGCGGGATCATCGCCCAGATGACCAACCTGGCCGTTCCCTACATCCTGCGGGCGGTCATCCTCGGGGTCACCCTGGTGGTGGCCGCGGTGGTGATGCGTGACCTCGGCTTCACCCCGGTGCGGGACGGCAGCCCTCTCGCCGAGGTGCGCAAAGTGCTGGCGGCGTCGGTGGAGCACGGCTGGCGCAACCGTCCAGTGCGGTGGGTGATGCTGGCGGCCCCGTTCACCGCCGGGGTGGGCGTGTACGCCTTCTACGCCCTGCAGCCGTACCTGCTGGAACTGTACGGCGACCCGGAGGCGTTCGCCGTGGCCGGCATCGCCGCGGCCGTGGTGGCCGGGTCGCAGGTCGTCGGCGGCCTCGCCGTCCCAGCGGTGCGCAGGCTGTTCGCCCGCCGCACCGACATCCTGCTCCTCGGTGTCGGCATCGCCGCCGCGGCGCTGGTGGCTGTGGGCCTGGTCACCAATTTCGTGGTGGCGGTGGTCCTGGTCGTGGTGTGGGGGCTGGTGTTCGCCGCCGCAGCGCCGGTGCGCCAGGCATACATCAACGGCCTCATCCCCTCCCAGCAGCGGGCAACCGTGCTTTCGTTCGACTCGCTGATGGGGTCGGCAGGGGGAGTGGTGGCCCAGCCGGCGCTGGGCCGGGTGGCGGACGTGTCCGGGTACGGCATGTCCTACGTGGTGGGAGGAGCGCTCACCGCGCTGGCGTTGCCCTTCCTGGCACTGGCCCGTCGCGAGGATGCCGCCGCCGACCGGACAGCAGGGTGACAGCGACGCCGTTTCACTATCGTCCCGGTTAATTGCACGTCGTAGGGGAGGACAGTCCGTGGGTTACGAGACGATCGCACACAAGGTCCTTGCCAACGGCCGGACGATGGGTTCCCGGCCTGCCTACCACGTCCGATCGGACGGGTCCTGGGTCGCCACCAGCTGGGCCGACTACGCCGACGAGGTGAGGGCGACGGGCAAGGCACTGATCGCCCTTGGCGTGGAGCCGGGAGCGCCGGTGAATATCCTCGGCTTCAACCGCCCTGAATGGGTCATCATGCACGTCGGCGCCATCGCCGCCGGCGCCGTGCCCGCCGGTATCTACACCACCAACTCGCCGTCGGAATGCCGCTACATCATCGGTCACTGCGAGTCGCCGCTGGTACTGGTGGAGAACACCGACCAGTGGGCCAAGATCGAACAGGTCCGCGCCGAGCTGCCCCACCTGCGCCACGTGGTCACCATGAAGGGCGCCGAGGCCGTCGACGACGACATGGTGCTGAGCTGGGACGAGTTCCTCGCCGCCGGCGCCGACGTCCCCGACGCCGACCTGGAGGCTCGCCTCGATGGCGCCGAGGAGGAGGGCCTCGCCACCCTGATCTATACGTCCGGCACCACCGGGCCGCCCAAGGGTGTGATGCTGTCGCACAAGAACGTGACGTGGACGCCGCTGCAGATCGTCCCCGCCTTCGGGCTCAATCGGGATGACCGGCTGCTGTCGTACCTGCCGCTGTCGCACATCGCCGAGCAGTCGTTCACCATCTCGGCGCCGGCGTCGGTGGGTGCCCAGGTGTACTACGCCGAGTCTATCGACAAGGTGCCGGAGAACATCAAGGAGGTGAAGCCGACGGTCTTCTTCGCGGTGCCCCGGGTGTGGGAGAGGTTCCACGCCGGGGTGACCCGGGAGGTGGGCAAGTCCACCGGTGTCAAGCACAAGATCGGGTCGTGGGCCATGGGCGTCGGTCGCAAGGTGTCGGCGCTGCGCAACGCCGGCAAGCCCATCCCGGCGCCCCTGGCGGCGCAATACCAGGTGGCGTCGGCGCTGGTGTTCAAGAAGGTGAAGGCGGCTCTGGGGCTCTCCGAGGTGCGCATCGCCTCATCGGGGGCCGCTCCGATCGCCCCCGAGATCGTCGAGTACTTCTCCGGCCTCGACATCATCGTCTACGAGGTGTACGGCCAGTCGGAGGGCAGCGGTCCCACCACCTACAACGTGCCCGGCCGCACCAAGCTGGGGACGGTGGGCCCGCCGTTTCCCAACGTCGAGGTGCGCATCGCCGAGGACGGCGAGATCCTGCTCAAGGGCGACAACGTGTTCCTCGGGTACTACAAGGAGCCGGAGGCCACCGCCGACACGCTCATCGACGGGTGGCTCCACTCCGGCGACGTCGGCGAGTTCGACGACGAGGGGTTCTTGCGCATCACCGGGCGCAAGAAGGAGATCCTCATTACCGCCGGGGGCAAGAACGTGGCCCCGATCCCCATCGAGGCGGGGCTCAAGGCCCACCCGCTCATCGCGGAGGCGATCGTCATCGGAGACCGGCGTAAGTTCCTCTCGGCGCTGATCGCCGTCGATGCCGAGGCGGCGGAGGCGTTCATGTCCGAGGCGGGGGAGAGCGGCCCCGCCCACGAGTCGGCCGCCATCCACGCCGCGGTCGAGGCGGCCGTTGACGACGTGAACAAGGACTACGCCCGCGTCGAGCAGCTCAAGCGGTTCACCGTCCTGCCCCGCGCCCTGTCCATCGAGGGCGGGGAGCTGACACCGACACTCAAGGTGAAGCGGGCCAAGGTGAACGAGCACTTCGCCGACGTCATCGACTCGATGTACGCCGATTAGCGGCTCACCGCGAGCGGTGGCGGAAGCCGAAGTTAAGCAAGTCTCCGCCGCGCATCTACCATCAGGCCCATGACGGCACTCACCGAAACCGATACCCGCGTCCTCGAGATCACCGAGCGTGCTCTGGAGCAGATCGTCGCCCTGCGTAAACAGGAGACGATCGAAGGGCTGGTGCTGGGCGTCCGCATCTCCGGTGTGGGCCACCAGGGCTTCATCTACGAGACGGCATTCCTGCGGCCCGAGGACGTGTCGCCGTTCGATCATCGCGAGGACCACGGCGAGCTGCCGGTGGCCATCCCCACCGATTCGGTGGACAACCTGCGGGGCGCCGTGCTCGACATCGGCGGTGACCCGTCGGCGCCCGGATTGGTGTTGCGCAACCCCAATCCGGTGACGCCTGCCGGCGGTCCCGACATCCCCGACATGGAGCTGACCGGGACGCCGGCGGAAAAGGTGTCCCAGCTCCTCGAGCTGGCGATCAACCCCGCCATCGCCGCCCACGGCGGCTTCGCTCAACTCGATCATGTCGACGGGGAGACGGCGTTCCTCGTGCTAGGCGGCGGCTGCCAGGGCTGCGGCATGGCGGCGATGACCCTACGTCAGGGCATAGAGACCGCCATCAAGGAGAACATCCCCGAGATCACCGAGATCGTGGACGTCACCGACCACGCCTCCGGAGCCAACCCCTTCTACTCCTGAGAGGGCCCGGGCGATGCCCGAACCCGTATCTCTCCGCCAACTCAACCGTGCCACCCTGGCACGCCAGCGGCTGATCGAGCCGTTCCCGGCGGGGACGCCGGTGGAGGAGATGGTGGACGCGGTAGGCCCGCTCCAGGCGCAGTACAACCCGTCGCCGTTCGTGGCGCTGCACGCCCGGGGCAGTGGTGTCACTCCTGACGACGTCCACGCCGCCCTCGACGAGCACCGCCTGGTGAAGGCGTCGCTGTACCGCCAGACGCTCCACATCGTCGGCGGTGTCCGCTACCCCGACTACGCCGCCGTCTCGGACGCGGCCCGGGAGCGCAACTGGACCGGCTACCTGGGCAAGATCGTCGATCCCGATGCGCTGCGTGCCGCCCTGTCCGACTTCACCCGCACCGAGCGCAGCCACGCCGAGCTGATGGAGTTCATCAAGGGATGGGTCGCGGTCAACGCCAAGGACGGCGCCAGGGTGCCCGACACCAGCACCTGGTTCATCGTGAGGGCCTGGAGCCGGCTCATCAGGACCCCCGGGACCACCCGGATCGACTACCACGGCCGGGACGGCTACGTGCTGGGGGAGACTCGCCTGGAGGTCCCCGATGTCGATCCCGACGAGGCATGGGCCGGTCGGGTGCGCGCCTACCTGGCTGCTTTCGGGCCGGCGGGAATCGACGACCTGAAGTCCTTCGTGGGTGAGAGTCGTGTCACCCGGCTGCGGTCCGGTGTCGCCGCCCTCGGCGACGAGGTGATCGAGTTCACCGACCCGGCGGGCACCGTGGTCTACGACCTCGCCGGCAGCCCGCGGCCCGAGCCGTCGACGCCGGTGCCGGTGCGGCTGCTGCATCGCTTCGACAGCCTGCTTCTCGGCTACGCGCCGAAGAGGCGGCAGCGGGTGACCCCCGATGCCCACTACGACACGGTGATGCAGACCCGCAACGCCCAGGTCCTCGCCTCGGTACTGGTCGACGGATTCGTCGCCGGCACCTGGGAGCCGAAGACCGACCGCCACGGTCTCACTCTCACCGTCACCCCGCTGGAGAAGTGGTCCGGCGCCGTCACCGCCGCGGTGGATGCCGCCGCCGAGAGCACTGCGGCGTTTCTCGCCGGGGACGCGCCGTCCCGGGTCGTCGTGCTCTAGCTCGGGCCGGAGTCTCGGGCGGGTCCTGGATGCGACTCCGAGCCCGCCTGAGGTGTCGGCCGGGAGTCAGAAGTCGATCGCCGCGAAGCTACTCGGCGCCGCCACCGCCACCGGTGAGACCACCGAGGAGGTCCTGGGCCTTGTCGAGAAGGCCACCGACACCGTCTGCCGCCGCACCGCCGGTGCCGTCCAGCAAGCCGGCGACCTGGTCGGCGAGAGGTTCGGGGAGCTTGTCCTTGAGGAAGTCGATGACTCCTTCGACGACGCTCTGGAGCTGGTCGACAGGGAGACCGGTCTTCTGCTGGAGTTGCTCGAGTAGCTCGTCCATGGGGGCTCCTTCGGTGAGAGGGTGGAGCGGTGCCGCCTCTGATCCTACGTGACGGTCGGGCGCCCGGCCGTCAGTCCCAGCCGATCTGGTGGAGGCGTGCATCGTCGATGCCGAGATGGTGGGCCAGCTCATGGAGGACGGTGCGGCGGATCTCGTCCCGCAACTCGTCGTCGGGTAGGTCCAGGTCGAGGTGAGGGAGGCGGAAGATGTAGATGGTGTCGGGCATTGCGGCGAAGTAGTCCTGGCCCCGCTCCAGTAGCGAGATGCCGTCGTACAGGCCGAGGAGGCCTTCCTGGTCCGGGTCCTGGTCCGGCGTCGGCCGATCGGCGACGAGGACGCGCAGGTTGTCGATACGGTCGACGACCCACGGCGGCAGCCCGGTAAGGACTTCGTCGACGACGGCTCCGAAGGCGGCGCGGTCCAGCATGAGGGGAGGTTACGTCGGAGGATGCTTGCAGCGCGTCGGGTCGGCGTCGTAGGCTCGGGAGGGCGGTTTCGGAATTCCTACCCCCCGAGGACGTACCCATGTCGAAGTCCCTGATTTCCCTGCTGCTTCACCTCGGCGGCAATGCCCTTGCGCTGTTCGTGGCGGACATGCTGTTGGACGACCTCAGCGTGAGTTGGCCGACATCGTTCATCTTCGCCGTGGTGGTCTTCAGCATCGTCGAAGCACTGATCGAGCCCTTCCTCGCCAAGGCGGCTGCCAACCAGGCATCCCTGATCCGCGGCGGAGTGGCGTTGGCCGCCACGCTGGTGGGCCTGATCGTCACCAACCTGCTGTCGGACGGCTTCCGCATCCGTGGTTTCGGGACGTGGATCGTGGCGACAGTGATCGTGTGGCTCGGCGCCCTCGTCGCCCAGTTCGTGCTGCGGGCCGTCTTCGGCAAGGACACCGCCGACGCAGCCACCTGACGCTGGACCGGGACATGGTGTCGCGCATCTCGCATGTCAGCGTCGACTGCCGCGACGCCTATGCCCAATCCGTGTGGTGGGCCGAGGTACTGGGCTTCACGGATGTGCCCGGCGACCCCAACGAACCCGGCCACGAGGAGTGCATGATCGTCGACCCGGACGGCACCGATCGGGTGCTGTTCATCGAGGTGTCCGAGGGCAAGGCGGTCAAGAACCGGCTTCACTTCGACCTGGTCCCCACCGACCGCACCCGTGACGAGGAGATCGACCGTGTCGTCGCCCTCGGCGCCACCCCGCTGTGGGACCTGCGCAAGCCCGACGGCACCGGCTGGCTCGTCCTCACCGACCCTGAAGGCAATGAGTTCTGCATCCTCCGCTCCGACGCCGAGCGCCAGGCCATCGGCTGAGCTCGGGTTCGGCGGGGGATCGGCGAACCCCGCTCGGTTGCTAGAATCTTGCCCTCCGGGCGCTTAGCTCAGCGGAAGAGCGCTGCCTTCACACGGCAGAGGTCACTGGTTCGAACCCAGTAGCGCCCACCCCTCAAACCCTTATCTGACAAGGGTCCTCGCCTGTTCTTATTGCGATCGTGCGCCTCGGGAGGTTGTTAGTGCCTCTGTAGTGCCTCTGTCGTCTGCGTGGTCTCTGTCTTGGGCATATCGAGGATCACTGATCGGGTACTTGACGAAGATGTCCGAGTAGCAGAACCGGCCCCGTCGACCGCGTCTCCCCAAAGGTGTTCATCGATGCCCCTTGTGGTGAAGATCCGTGACGGGCTGGTCTACCTCCACCAACTCCCCACGGGCTGTGTCCCGTTTCGCGCTCAACTCCTGCGACAATGAACTCGATGGAGTCCTTGCCAGACGTCATAGACAACGACAAGGCACCGAAGCGGCGGTGGCTTCGTTGGGTGTTGTGGATCGTCGGAGGTCTTGCGATTCTTGTCATCGGCGCCGTCGTGGTGTTCTTCGTTGTCACCCGCAACCCGGAGCCCGGTACGTTCTATGCACCACCTGACGACCTGTCTGCTGCGCCGGGCACGATCCTGCGCTCCGAACCATTCGACGACGGCATCCCGGGCGACGCCCAAGCATGGAAGATCTTGTACGTCTCTTCCGATGAGGACAACCAACCGGTCGCAGTCAGCGGGTTGGTCATCGCCCCGCGCCACCCGCCACCCGGGTCACGTCCGGTACTCGCCTGGGCGCACGGAACAATCGGAATCGACCGCGCCTGTGCGCCGTCCAACGCGGCCGAACCGCTCAAAGGCATTCCCGACATGACCGGGCCTCTCGATCGCGGCTGGATTATCACCCTCACGGACTACCCCGGACTGGGCACCCCCGGGCCGCACCCCTACCTTGTGGGCAGCAGCGAAGGACGAGCCGTGCTCGACTCCGTGCGCGCCGTCCACCAGCTCGACATGGGAATCCCCGTCGACGACCGCTACGCGATCTGGGGTCACTCCCAAGGCGGCCACGCCGCCCTCTTCGCGGGCCAACTCGCCGACATGTACCTCCCCGATCTCCGCCTCGTCGGCGTAGCTGCGCTCTCGCCGGCCACGAGCCTGGCCGACAACCTGGCCGCCGTAGAAGGAACCGAAGCCGGCAACATCCTCACCATCTTCGCTGCCGAATCCTGGACGGAGTACTACCCCGACATCCCCAGCGGCACCCTCACAGACCGCGCCCGACGACCAGCTGAACGACTCGCCGAGATTTGCCTCGACCAACCCTCTCGATTCCGTATCGTCGTCGCCGGCCCTACCCTCCCCGACGAAATTCTCGCCATCGACCCCACGTCTGACCCGATCTGGACTGCTCGGCTTGCCCAGAACACACCCGACCCCGAAGGCATCACCGTCCCTTTGCTCGTCGCCCAGGGACTCGCTGACGAGATCATCGCACCCAACGTCACCCTCGCTTGGGTGACCGTCCGCTGCGAAGCGGACCTGCCAACGGTGTGGCACACCTACCCCGAGATCAACCACCCCGGCGTCGTCGGTCCGGGCGGCGCCGACGCCCTCGCCTGGACCATCGACCAATTCGACGGCAAGACCACTACCACCAGCCAATGTCCAGGCTCCTGATACTCCTCGCGCTTCGCACCTGAGGTGGGCGTCGTCGTGGGCCTCTGCCGCTCGGGTATTCTGTGCGGGAGTCGCTTAGACGGTAGGGAGGCCGTGCGTGAGATATCGTTGGGTGTTGCTGCTTGCGGTCGCCGCGGTAGCGTTGTCGTTGTTTCCGTCTCTCGCTCCGGCGGTCGAGGCGCAGCAGATCACGCCGTTCGCGGTCCGGTTCCAGGCGAACGATACGCGCCACCACTGCCCGACCTCAGGGACAGACCAACGAACTGAACGGCCAGGGTTGACGACCATCACGGTCGAAGTTGACGGGGGTCCCCCTGCGGTCACGGTCGCCGATCGGGACCTTCCACATGACAGTCCCCGTGGCCGACCGACTACTGACCCCCAACAAAGTCGCCGAACTTCTCGGCGTCGAACACGCCACTCTTGTCGACTGGCGCTACCGCCTCCAAGACCCACCCTGGATCAAACTCGGCCACCGCACGATCCGCTACAGCCGACGCGCCGTCGACCGTTGGCTCGCATCTTGCGAGAGCGGTGCCTGTTGACGCATCCGGTCTGCCCACACGGGTCGGTGGTGGCATCGCGTGAATGTCATACCTCTCGAGTGGGGCTGAGATGAGGAGACACCCTCCACGGATGCTGAGCCCGCCCCTTGGTCGCGGGCTATGGGTGCGCTGGATCGATCGGTTGCTCCACGGCAGCTGACGACAAGCGGACACCGACCCGTCTACCCACCGGTGATCGGTTGGCCGAACGCGACTCCAAGCCCGGCAACAAGGCCGATCCCTGCGAGGCTGAGAAGGGCCACTCGGGCACGGAAGTAGTCGAATCTCTCGGAGATGGCAGCGAAGAAGAGGACGGCGGCGAACAAAAGCGTCGTCAACGTATAGGCGTCCGAGATTGTGTTGGCGGTCTCGCCGGCAGCCAGCAGATCCTCGGCTTCGGCCTCAAGTCGATCTGCTGCGGCGTCTTGTGGGAGCTGGTACTCCTCCATCCCCAGAGGACTGGGCGGCGCGTCGGGATTCTCGAAGGGGTCGAGGGCGATCCAGGCGTCGTGAGCCACTCCGAGCTCGGGTCTGAACCGCTGCAGATAGAAGTCCGCAACGCCTTCGTCGCCGTCGATGGTGGCCTCGACGTAGCCTTCGAACACACTTAGATCGGCGAGACGGAACTGGTTGGCCTCCGTCCGCTGCTGTGTCCCCTCAACCCGTGCCCCCGACGCCCTTGTGTAATTGCTCGACTGGATGCCATCCCACAGCGAGGCCTGGTAGCCGCTCCAAGCTGTCGCCAGTGCACCAAATGCCAGGATGAGCACCGTGACGATCTCCGTACGGCGTTCGGTCAGGGGGACGGGTGTGCTCGCCATCGTCGTAGCGTCGGCGATCAGGGCCGCCCGGCATCGCCCGAGTGGGATGATCTCGACTCCTGATGGACGCACTTACCCCGGTGCTGACGCCCACGAGGTGGTCTCTTGGACCGGCGCGTTGCGCATTCGTCCGATGGGGATGATGTTGCCCGCCGTCAACGGCCCTTACGGTCGTGGCTCCTGGCCGTGCCGCGTGGACGAGAAGGGAGGGCCTTGTGGTTGGGAGGACGGTGCTGGACGACGAACAGATCGGGCGTTGCTGGGTCTCCTTCACTCGGCGCGGTCCGTGGAGCTGAAGCTCACGATTCCCGATCCGGGCATCCGCTCGGCCGCTCACGCCCTCGGCATCCGTCCCGTGACCACCGATCAAGTACGTGCCGGCACGGTATCTGGGGAGAAGGTCGACGTCGAAGCCGACGCCAAGCCTGGCGGCTCTGCCTGTTCGGTGTGGGTGAAGACCAAGGCCACTGAGGCAGATGTACGGCGCGTCATCACGGGCGACAATCGCCCCTACTCGTTCTTGACAGATCCCAGTGAGAGTTCCACGACGAGCACGCACCGGATGATCTCGACACAGACGATGTCAGCGTGCTCGGCGCGATGAACGTTCCGAAGCTCAGGTTCCGGCCGCAAGGCGTCGAGCGCCGGATGGATGCCGAGCTTTGGCTTTACCTCGACGGCTCGCGCGTGCTCGAGTCGTCGTCCCAGTGCGCTTTCGCCGAGGCGTTTGCACCCTGCCGCAGAGACTAGGGAGTACATCGTCGCGCTGGAGGTGGACGTGGGCGGAGTACAACAGACGAAGACCAAGACTGCGCTGGAGTACTTCTCCGCGGAGTTGGTGAAAGCGCGCAATGCGTCCCGCTTCGCCAACTGAGGAGCCTCGATGAAGGGGCTGCCGCCCGGTCCGCGGGCGACCGGGACCTCGGAACCCCGGTGAGGGAGCGCCCTGACGTTGGTTGCCATCGACGTGCTCGTCCCAGAGGGGTCAAGCTTCCGCTGTGGCCGCTGCTGGTGCTGCAGACGGCCAGCCAGTTCATCGGCTTGGCGATCCCGAGCGCGGCCGGGAGGGTGGCGATGAATGCGGCCTTCCTGCACAAGTTCGGGGTTCCGGTGACGACGGCGGTAGCCCAGGGCGCCATCGACGGCTTCTCCGGGTTCCTCGTCCAGGTGGCGATGCTGCTCGTCACGCTGGTGGCCGGGGACGTTGACCTCAACCTGGATGTGAACAGCGGCGACGTGCGTTGGATGCTGGTTCTCGGTCTGGTGGCGCTCGCCGTGGCCGGTGTGGTCGTGGCGGTGTTGAGGGTGCGGGCGTTGCGTGAACGGCTCCTCCCCGTGGTCCGTCAGGCCCGGGGGGCGCTCCTGACAGTGCTCAGCCAACCGACCCGGGCCATCGGGTTGTTGGCCAGCAACTTCGTCTACTGGAACATCCTGGGCATCACTCTCTGGGTTCTTCTCCAGGCCGTGTCCACCGACCTTGCCTACGGCTCGGCGCTGTTCGTGGCAGCCGGGACCAGCCTCCTCGCCGGGTTCATGCCGATTCCCGGGGCATAGGAGTGGCCGAGGCGACCATGGTGGGTCTGCCGGTGACCGTCGGCGTCGACCAGTCCGTGGCATTCGCCATCACCGCTCTATACCGGGTCATCACCTTCTACCTACCGGCCGTCGAGGGCTTTTTCGGGAGCCGGTGGTTGGAGCGGAACGAGTACATCTGACGCCGGCGCCGCCCCTTGGAGTTAAGGGGATGATCATCCCCCAGGGACGATGGCGACGTCCCAGGTGAAGGTCAGTGTCTCGTGTGAGGAGGTAGGCGGCCACCGCCACAAGAAGATGCGACCAGATCAGGTGCAACTGCTGCGCAGGTGGGCCCTCAACGACAAGGCCGCAATCGACCTCGCCTTGAGGGGGGATCTGACCGAGCTGGATGGGTTCGATCCGCGCACCGCGGCGCTGATGAGGGTCGCCGCGCTGTTCTGTGTGGGATCAGACCCGGCAACGTTCCGGTGGGCGATCGAGGAAGGCATCGCCCGCGGGGTGGAAGACGATGATCTCGTTGCCGCGGTGATCGTGGTCGCCCCCATCATCGGTCTGGCCCGGATGACGGCATCGTTGCCGCATCTCATGGAGGCCCTCGACCTCGAAGTCATCGAAGACTGACGGGACGCTCCGAGTAACGTGCAACTGCCGGCCGCGCCACCACGGCTGACCGCCGCGCCGACGAAGGTGACCTCTTGCTCGACATGAAGCTGCGACCCCCGACAGTCCGCGAGGGTTTGATCCTTCGAAGCGGCGTCGTGGCATCGCTCCACACCGCCGCAGCGACACTTCCGGTCATCTCGGTTGTAGCACCGCCGGGATACGGGAAGACCACGGTACTGGGGCAGTTCCACGACGGCTTGGACGTGGCGCGTGGTTGGCTCACCGTCGACGAGTCGGACGGCGACAGGGCGGTCCTGCTCCGCAACCTCACCCAGGCGCTGGTCGCAGCGGGGATGGTGGCCGACGATCCGCTCCACGGTGTGTCCGGGGACGATGCCTTCACGCATGGCGTCACCGCCCTGGCCGACGCCATCGACCCGGAGGTTCCCGGTGTCCTCATCGTCGACCAGGTCGATCATCTCTCGACGCGGGCGTCGCTGGACCTCGTCGGCGCGGTGATGACCCGGCTCCCGCGTAACGTGCGGGTAGTGGTGGCGTCGCGGACCGGGGCCGGGCTGCCGCTGTCCCTGCTGCGCTCGCAAGGTGCCGTCGCCGAGTTCGACGCCTCCGATCTCGCCATGACCCGTGAGGAAGCCGGCCGGGTCTTCGAGACCACCGGGGTCAACCCGGCGCGGTACCTCGATGCGGTCCTGGAGCGAACCGAGGGATGGCCGGCGGGGATCTACCTGACGGCGGCAGCCATCAAGGCAGGGGCCCCCGGCCCGGGGGAGACCGAGGTCCGTGGCGACGACGTGTTCCTGGCCGACTACCTGCGGGACGAGCTGTTGGCCCGGGTTCCCGAAGCCCTGCTGACCTTTCTCAGGAGAACCTCGCTGTTGAGCAGGCTATCCGGGCCATTGTGCGACCACGTGCTGGAGACTTCCGGCTCCGCTGCCCGGCTCGCCGAACTCGAGGCAGCGAACCTGCTCATCGTGCCGATGGACCGCACCCGCACCTGGTACCGGTACCACAGCCTCCTCCGGGACTACCTTCTCTTGGACCTGGAGCGGACGGAGCCCGAGATCATCGCCGGACTCCACTCCAGAGCTGCCACATGGTTCGAGCGGCAGGCGGCAACCGATCTCGCCATCCACCATGCCCGGTCAGCAGGCGAGATGGCGCGGTTCGCCGGCCTGGTCAAGGTGTCGGCGCGTCAGGCCTACGCCGAGGGCCGGGCGGACACCCTCCTCGATTGGCTGCGGGGGCTCGACGACAGCGGCGAGATCCGCCTCCACCCGGAACTGGCTGCCGTGGGCGGGTTCGCCCGCGCCTTGGATGGCGACGCCGCGGGAGCGGAGCGCATGGCGGTGCACGCCTTCGCCGATCCCGACGGGCGCTCCCGAGACATCGATGAACTGGGTGCGTTCGCACTCGTGCTCCGATCCTGTCAGGCGGCGCGAGGTCCGGAGCAGGCCCTGGAGGATGCCATTCGGGCGAAGTCGATGATGACGACGGTAGACATCGAGTGGATACCCACCTGCCTCGCTGCCGAAGCTCTGGCCCGCCTGGCCCTCGACGGGATCGTCGCCGCCGACGACGTGTGGACCGACGGACTGTGGCGAAGCACCTCGATGGATGCCAGCCCCTTCACCTCCATCGCCCTGGCGGAACGGGCACTGGCCCAGATCGCGATAGGTGACTGGGCCGCCGCGGAAACAATGACGAACAATGCGCTCGACCTGGTGGCAGAGGAGGGTCTCAAGTGGTACATCACCAGCGCCCTCCCCTTCACCCTCGCCGCCCGCATCGAAGCCCGTAAGGGACACGCCGATGAGGCGACCGCGTTCGTGACCAGAGCCGCAACGATTAGGCCCCGCCTCACAGTGGCGCTGCCCTTGCTGGCGGTGCAGTGCCTGCACGAGATGGCCCGGGCGTTCATCGAGGTCGCCGATGTGGCCGGCGCTCGGAGCGTGATGCGCGACGCATCCGACATCCTGGCGGTCCGTCCCCGCCTCGGCACGCTGGTCACCGACCACGAAACCCTGCGGAGAACGCTCTCCGCCCTGCCAGCAGGCTCGGTAGGCCCCTCGTCGTTGACCAAGGCCGAACTGCGGGTTCTCCCGCTCCTGGTGACGCACCTCTCTTACCCCGAGATCGGTGAGAGACTGTACGTCTCCCGCCACACCGTCAAGACTCAGGCGATGTCGATCTACCGCAAGCTCGGGGTGTCATCCCGAGCCGACGCCGTCGCCACGGCGCGGCAGATCGGCCTCATCAGCGTCTGACCCCCCACACCGTGCCCGGCGACCCGGGTGCGGCTTCGGAAACGGGAGATCCCTTCACCTCCCTTGGGCGACGGGACGAGGAGCGGTCCTCGGCGGCAGCAACAGATAGGCCGCGACGAAGAAGCAAACCGCGCCGAGGCAGGTCCCGGCATTGACGAGGCTGATGTTCACAACGTTCCCGGTCCTCGGCAGGGTGAAGGCGGCCAGAGCGCCGAGCATGAAGAAGATCGAGCCCGCGTAGTTGAGGGCTGCGACCCACCAATCTGTGTTGCCGCGCTGCACGCACCACAGACGCCCGCACACAACCTGCCAGGCCAGGTGGCTAGCGACGAGAAAGCAAGCGGACCCAAAGAAGTCCGGCGCCCAGATGAGATCGTTCACCTCATCCGGTGGCACGGTGACGAACGCAGCCCGATACGTGTTGATGTTGAACAGGATCATCCCGATCAACTGGACGACGGTCGCCCACCATGTCCGCTGGTCGCTGCGGCTACTGCGCGCTTGGCGGAGTTGGGTGACCCCGGCAGACGTGAACAAGACGGAGCCGACGAAGAACGTCCCGCCGACGACGGAGGGATCCACGCTGAGGAAATACACCGGTAGCGATCCCACCGCGAAGCACAGCGACCCGCCCATGAAGAGGATCCCCGCCAGGTGATCCAGCCCGCTGCCCTGCAGCCGACGCCGCCAGAGAGTCAAGATGTCAGTGGGCGAACCCGGGGCCGGGGTCGGGGTGAGTCGGGGGGAACTGCTCGAGATGGGCCACCGCGGCGGCGAGGTCCGTGACTAGGGCATTGGCCAGGTCCATGTCGAATCCCTCGCGGACGACGATCCGCAGCACCGCGACATCTGTCGCATCCTCGGGCATCGTGTAGGCGGGTACCTGCCATCCGTGGGCCCGTAGCTGGTCCGAGATGTGGAAGACCGTGTAGTCGGTGGCGTCGTCTTTCAGCTTGAAAGCTATGACGGGGATCGCCGAGCCGTCGCTGACAATCTCGAGTGGCCCCATCGCTGCGATCTCGCTCGACAGGTGGACCGCGATGTCGCGTAGCGTCTCCATGATCCGGGTGTATCCCTTCCTGCCCAGGCGGAGGAAGTTGTAATACTGGCCCACGATCTGGTTGCCGGGGCGGGAGAAGTTCAGGGTGAACGTGGGCATGTCACCGCCGAGGTAGTTGACATGGAAGACCAGGTCGGCGGGGAGGTCCTCCTGGGATCGCCACACCACGAAGCCGACCCCCGGATAGGTCAGCCCGTACTTGTGACCCGACACGTTGATCGACTTCACCTGGGGGAGGCGGAAGTCCCACTCCAGCTCCGGGTGGAGGAACGGGGCGACGAACCCGCCGCTGGCGGCGTCGACGTGGAGGGGGATGTCCGTGTCGTGGTCCTCGTTGAAGGCCACCACCCGGTCGTGGATCTCCTTGATCGGCTCGAACTCGCCGGTGTAGGTGGTGCCCAGGATCGGGACTACCCCGATGGTGTTCTCATCGACCCGCTCCATCACGCCATCGGGGTCGACCACATACTGGCCCCTCTTCATCGGGACGTACCGGGGCTCGATGTCCCAGTAGCGGCACAGCTTCTCCCACACCACCTGGACGTTGCTGCCGAGGACGAGGTTGGGGACCTCGGACCCCCCCAGCGCCGGGATCCCGCGGCGCTCCCGCCACCGCCACTTCATGGCGAGCCCTCCGAGCATCACGGCCTCGCTCGAACCGATCGTGGAGACCCCCACGGCATCGCCGCCCGGAGGGGCATGAAACAGATCGGCGACGATGTTGATGCAGCGCCGCTCGATCTCGGCTGTCTGTGGGTACTCGTCCTTGTCGATCATGTTCTTGTCGAACGTCTCCGCCATGAGCCGTTCCGCCTCGGGGTCCATCCAGGTGGTCACGAAGGTGGCCAGGTTGAGACGCGAACTCCCGTCGAGCAGGAGCTGGTCGTGGATGTGCCGGTAGACCGCATCCGGAGCCCACGACTGCTCGGGCATGCGGTGTTTCGGCATGTGGCGCAGGCCCAGCCTGCCCGCGTAGGCAAGGGTCACCGCGCCGAGATCGCTCTCGTATGCATGCACCATGATCAGGACTCCTCAACGATCGTACGGGTATGTGCGCGTAGGGTGGGGTCAGGTTGGGCCGTCGCTGGAGGTCATTGCCGTGCCATCGCCACGCGCAGCCTCTCCTCGTCGTCGATGTGGTGATCGTGGTCGTCGTCGCCGATGTCGATCTGCACCCAGGCGATCTTGCCGTTGAAGCGGCTGGTGGCTGCGGTGTAGTCGGAGGCCACCGTTGTCCCGGTCTCGCGGCCGACGTCGGTGGTCTCGTCGGCGGAGAAGATCATGGGCTGGGTCATCTCGACGCGGCCTTCGCCCACCGGGTTGGCGTCGTAGAACAGTGTGACGGTGCCTCCCTTGGCCAGTCCGCCGCCGTCGTAGGCGAACTCCATCCGAACCTGGCGGTCGCCGGCAGGTATGGGTTGTTCGGCTGTGATGGCGAACTCGTGGATTCCGAGCACGTTGTAGGTGAACTTAAGGTGGCCGTCCTTGGCGTACACCGCCCATCCTCCGAACTGGCCGCCCTGGGCGATGATGACACCCTCTGCGCCGGCCTCGGGGACCGTGATGTTGGATGTGACTGTGAACGACTTGTTCTTGATGTTGATCACGCTGCTCTCCGACAACCGACCCATCAGCCCGTACAGCACCTGCGAGTTGCCGTGGATCAGCGTGGGACGGCCCGCTATGTCGGGGTTGACCCGCTCGCCGCTGCGATCATCCAACGGGATCACGTTGTACTTGGTGGCCTCGATGAGCCACAGCCGCTGCAGTTCGTGGAGCCGGTCCGGCATTTCCGCCGACAGGTCGTGGGCCTGCGACCAGTCGTTGAGCCCGTCATACAACTCCCAGACGTCTTCGTCGAAGTCGAGGAGGTTCCCTCCCACGAGAATCCATGGCGTCTTGTGCTTGGTGACGGCGCTCCATCCCTTGAAGTACACGCCGCGATTGCCGAACATCTCGAAGTACTGGAGATCGTGTCGCTCCAGGGCGTCAGCCTCGTTGAAGCTGTAGAGCATCGACGTGCCCTCCATCGGGGACTGCATGACGCCGTTGACGAACGCCGGTTCGGGCAGCCCGGCCGCTTCGAGGATGGTGGGTGCGATGTCGATGCAGTGGGTGAACTGGTGGCGTGTGCCTCCGGCCTCTTCGATGCCACGAGGCCAGTGGACGATGGTCCCGTTGCGGGTGCCGCCCCAATGAGAGGCCACCTGCTTGGTCCACTGGTACGGCGTGTTCATGGCGAGGGCCCAACCGATCGAGTAGTGGTTGTACGACGAAGGCGAGCCCAACTCGTCGACTCGTGAAATGAGGAACTCGGTGGTCTCCACCTCGGCCATGCCGTTGAAGTTGGACATCTCGTTGAAGGCACCGCGGATGGTTCCCTCGGCGGAGGCGCCGTTGTCGCCGATGATGTAATAGACCAGGGTGTCGTCAAGGATCTCCAGGTCTTCGAGAGCATCGATGATCCTGCCCACGTGGTGGTCGGTGTGCTCCAGGAACCCGGCGTACACCTCCATCTGTCGGGCGAGAACCGGCTTGAGCTCGTCGTCCATGTCGTCCCAGGCGGCGATCTCCGCGCTGCGAGGGGTCAACTCCGCGTCGGGGCCGATAACACCCAGCTCCTTCTGACGCTGGAAGGTCTTCTCCCTGAGCGCATCCCATCCGTCGTCGAACCGGCTCTTGTACTTGTCGGCCCACTCCTGGGGGACGTGGTGGGGGGCATGGGTGGCGCCCGGCGCGAAGTAGACCATGAAGGGCTTCTCGCCCATCAAGGCCTTCTGTTGACGGATCCAGGAGATGGCCCTATCGGCGAGATCCTCGGTGAGGTGATATCCCTCCTCGGGCGTCGCCGGCGGCTCGATGGGCGTCGTCCCCTCATAGAGGGCCGGATCCCATTGGTTATTCTCCCCACCGATGAACCCGTAGAAGTACTCGAAGCCGCCACCACCCGACGGCCAACCGTCAAACGGGCCCATCGGGGAAGACTGCCACACCGGGACCTCGTGGCACTTTCCGAACTGCGCCGTCGAATAGCCATTTAGCTTCAGAGTCAACGGGAACGGAGCCTTGGTGTTGGGACGAAGCGAGCTGTTGCCCGGCGCCGAAGTAGCGATCTCGGTGATGCCGCCCATACCTACCGAATGATGATTGCGACCGGTGAGAAGAGCCTGACGCGTCGGTGCACACAGTGCCGTAGTGTGGAATCGGCTGTACTTCAGTCCGCCCGCGGCGAGACGGTCCGCCGTCGGCGTGTTCACCGGACCACCAAAGGCGCTGGACGCTCCAAAGCCGACATCGTCAAGCAGTATCACCAGCACGTTGGGCGCACCCTCGGGCGGCATCAGCGGCTCGATCGGCGGATAGCTGGTGTTGGGGTCCTTGGCGTCGTAGGTCGTCAAGCCCGGTCGGGGACGGTCCGGGATGGGGAGGGACGACCGCGCGTGACGGTCCGGTTCGTTCGACATGCTGGCTCCTGCTCTCTCTGTGCCACGGTCGAAGGAACCGCGCCGGAGGCCCCGTCGCATCATCCCCATCGGATGAACTCCCACGACAGCAGCTGAGATACCCTGCTGTGGATGACCGACGAGCTCTCCTGCTGCGCTCCCGCCGCCCATCGCGATCCCGGCCGTGATCGGCGGCCTGTCCAGGTTGCAGGGGCGGCGACGGCCCCGGCCCCGATGGTCACTCTCGAAGCCGGACGCTTCCTAATGGGTCATGATGACGACGACGGCTATCCCGAAGACGGCGAAGGCCCCGAGCACGACGTCACGGTGAGTCCCTTCGCCATCGGGGCCACCACCGTGACCAATGCGATGTTCGATCAATTCATCCGAAGCACCGGGTACGTCACCGCTGCCGAACGGTTCGGGTGGTCGTTCGTGTTCTCCGGGCTGCTCCCCGACGACTTCCCACCCACCCGGGCAGTGGCGGACGCCCCCTGGTGGCGCCAGGTGGAGGGTTCGGACTGGCGTCACCCCGAAGGCCCCCGATCCGACACCCGCGATCGCGGGGACCATCCTGTCGTCCACGTGTCGTGGAATGACGCC
>CAZOGW010000056.1:0-8507 GCA_964579415.1 uncultured Acidimicrobiaceae bacterium
CCAGATCGGCGCTGGCGTGGCCCTCACGGCCCACCACCAGCAAGCGGGCCGCGGGCCGCTGCCTTGAGACGTCGGCGAGGGCCTCGACGAGGTGCGCCTGGCCCTTCTGGTACTCCTGGCGCCCGACGGTGATCACCACTTCGGCCTCGGCGTCAAGGCCCAGGGCCTCCCTCACCCGGCGCCGGCGCTCCGGCCCGGGCTCACCCAGCCTGGCGGCGTCGCGGCCGCGGTGCACCACGGTGATACGCTCCGGCGCCACGCCCATGGTGGCCACGGTCGAGTCCTTTACCGCGTCGCTGACGGCGTGGAAGTGGTCGGTGAGATGGCGTGCGGTGAACCCGTCGACCGCCTTCACCAGGCGAAGCCTGCCGGGCCGGACGTTGGGGTCACCGAGCCGGGCCGGGTCGTAGGCGGTGTTGGCCAGGTTGGTCATCACCGGCACGTCCCTGCCGATGGAGGCGAGCCGTCCGGCGATGTCGGCGTCGAACAGCGAGGTGTACACCAGGTCGGGTCGCTCGGCGGCGATGAGCCGCCGCAGCGCCAGTACCTTGGCCGGGCGCCCCTTCCCGGGGAGGATGCGGATGTCGAGGCCGGCCCGGTGGGCCTCGTCTTCGAAGCCGACGTCCCGGGTGTGAAGGCAGGCGACGACCGGCGTGATGCCGCGCTCCACCATGGCGGGGAGCATGTCGAGCAGCGACCGCTCGGCGCCGCCGGCCATGAGCGAGTTGATTACGAACAGATACTTGGGTCCCATGGGAATCCTTGGGCGGGGTGCCAGAGACGAGTACTTGGTACTTGGTACTTGGTATACCGGGTGCTAGCTACGGGACACTTCGGTAACTGCCAAGCACTTGCAGCTGGTCCAGGGTCGCCGGCGGGGGGTCGATGACCCGGGCCAGCCCGTCAGGCCCGGGGTCGTGCTCCAGGTCGACGAAGAAGCGGTAGGTCCACGCCTCGCTGCTGGGGCGAGACTCGATACGGGTGAGGTTGGCGCCCCGCAGGCCCAACTCGGTGAGGGCGAGGGCCAGGGCGCCGGGGGTGTGGGCGGTGGTGAAGACGAGAGTCGTCTTGTCGTCGGCCGGATCGACCTGGGGGCTCCCCGGCCGGAGCACGACGAACCGTGTGGTGTTGTGCTCCCGGTCCATCACCGCTTCACGGAGGACGACCAGACCGTGGGCGGCGCCCGCTGCAGGAGGCGCCAGCGCCGCCACCGCGGGATCGGCCAGTGCCGCCACGTCCCGGACCGCACCGGCGGTGTCCGAAGCCGGGACCGGCTCGATCCCCAATGACAGGAGGGTCTGTTCCGCCTGCGACAGCGCCTCGGGGTGGGATCGCACCTGCTTGACCGCGGCAAGCTCGGTTCCGGGAACGCCGAGGAGGGCATGGCGCACCTCGACGCGGTACTCGGCCATGATGGCGATCGGTCCGTGAGCGTCGTTGCCGGGCAACCGGTCGAGAACGGGAAGCACGCTGCCTGTGGTCGAGTTCTCCACCGGGAGCACCAGGCGGTCGACCCGGCCGTCCTCCAGAGCCTGGAAGGCCTCGACGAAGCTGTGCAGCCCCACCAACTCCCCGTCGGGGAACAGGTCCCCGGCAGCGCCGAAGCTGTAGGAGAATGCCTCGCCCTGGTACCCGATGCGCATGGGAGGAGGGTACTTGGTACTTGGTACCTGGCGGACCCGGGCACGCGTCTCGCCAGGTTGTGGTCGCCTTGCGTAGTACGTAGTACGTAGTACGTAGTACGCTCCCGTACATGTCCGAACCTGGCATCTCGCTGCGACAGCCGCTCACGCTGATCGTCGTGCTGGCGGCGGGGTATGTGGCCGCCCAGATGATGGCGGACGTTGCCAGCCTGCGCATCGTCACCGTGTTCGGGGTGACCATGGACGCGGGGACGCTGGTCTACCCGCTCACGTTCACCTTGCGGGACCTGGTACACAAGACGGCCGGCGCCGCCGTCGCCCGAACGCTCATCTTCACTGCGGCTGCCATCAACGTGGTGATGGCCCTGCTGTTCCGCCTCGTCGCCTCCCTCCCCGCCGATCTGGAGGTGGGCCTACAGGCGGAGTTCGGTGTTGTGCTGGCCCCGGTGTTCCGCATCGTGCTCGCTTCGATAATCGCCGAGGTGGTGTCTGAGCTCATCGACACCGAGGTCTACCGGACATGGGTGCGCCGCTTCGGGGAGAAGCGCCAGTGGGGGCGGGTGCTCGCCAGCAACGCAGTTTCGGTGCCGATCGACTCGGTGCTGTTCGCCGTCATCGCATTCGGCGGTGCGCTCCCCGCCGGCGCCGTGGTCGCCATCATCTGGGGGAACATCCTGGTAAAGGGACTGGTGAGCGTGGCCTCCATACCGCTCATCTACGCCGTTCCCGCCACCGCTCCGCCCGACGGCTGATCTCCGCGGACTTTCGGCCCCGGTAACCCGGGTCGCTCTGCTCAAGGCTTGACCGACGCGACACGGGTAGACTCTGCCAAAGGCCACCCGACGCTTCCGAGCAAGTGATCCGGGGTCCTGAACGCTCCCCGACCGGGGAGCCTGAACTTGAACATGTAGGGGAGGATCTCTTGAGATCTCGCATCAAACTCATCGCACTCCTCGGTGCACTGGCGATCTTCGTGGCCGCCTGCGGCGGCGGGGACGACGACGCCGACGCCACCACCGGGGCGCCCGAGGCGACAACCGCAGCACCCGAAGCGACCACTGCGGCACCGGCAAGTGACGCCGTGCTGGCCTGCCAGGTGACCGATGTCGGCGGCATCGACGACAAGTCGTTCAACCAGACCGCCTTCAAGGGCGTCACCGACGCCATCGCCGCCGGCATCGCCACCGAGGACTCGGGCTACCTCGAGTCTCAGGCGGCCACCGACTACGAGCCCAACATCAACGCGTCCATCGAGCGTGGTTGCGACATCATCATCACCGTGGGGTTCCTCCTCGGTGATGCCACCGCAGCGGCCGCCGCGGCCAACCCGGACCAGAAGTTCGGCATCCTCGACAACTTGTACGACCCGCCGATCGACAACGTCGTCGGCGCCGTGTTCGAGACCACCGATGCCGCCTTCCTGGCCGGCTACCTGGCGGCGGGTGTCACCCAGACGGGCGTGGTCGCCACCTACGGCGGCATCCAGATCCCGTGCGGCGTGACCTGCTTCATGGACGGCTTCGTCTATGGCGTGCGCTACTACAACGAGCAGAACGGCACCGACGTTGAGACCCTGGGCTGGAACCCGGAGGACCAGACCGGCGTGTTCACCGGCGACTTCGAGAACCTGGACAACGGGCGCAACGTCACCCAGTCGTTCGTCGACGAGGGCGCCGACGTCATCCTGCCCGTAGCCGGCCCCGTCGGCGAGGGCTCCGCAGCCCTGGCCCAGGAGCTGGGCAACGTTTGGATTGTCGGCGTCGACGCCGACTGGTTCCAGACCCTGCCCCAGTACAGCGACGTGACCCTCACCTCGGTGCTCAAGGGCCTCGATGTGGCGGTCTTCGAGATCATCCAGAGCGTCGTCGACGGCACCTTCGCCGGCGGCACCCGCTCCTTCTCGATCGCCGAGAACGGCGTGGGCATCGGCCCGGTCAACGAGGCGGTCGACACCGCACTCCTCGACCAGCTCGCCGAGGTCGACGCCGGACTCAGGGACGGCAGCATCGATCCCGCCTCGATGGGCAACTGACGCCCGTAGGGAAGCCGACACGGTACGGAGCCCCGCCCTCACCGGCGGGGCTCCTCCGCGTCCAGGGTCGGAAGGCACTGCAACGGGCCACAGCCACCGTCTAGAGTCCTGGCACCACAGACCTGACGGGGTGGGGCGTTGCGGCTCGAACTGAGGAACATCACCAAGCGATTCCCCGGTGTCGTCGCCAACGACGGGGTGGATCTCACCGTGGAGTCGGGTGAGGTCCTTTCCCTGCTCGGCGAGAACGGGGCCGGCAAGACCACGCTGATGAACATCCTCTACGGGCTGTACCACGCCGACGAGGGGGAGATCCTCGTCGACGGGAACCCGGTGACCTTCGACACCCCCGGCCAGGCCATCGCCGCCGGGATCGGGATGGTGCACCAGCACTTCATGCTGGTCCCGGTGTTCACCGTCACCGAGAACGTGGTGCTCGGCGTCGAGCCCACCAGAGGTCCCACCGGGCGGATCGACATGCGTGAGGCCCGCCGTCAGGTGACCGACATCTCCGCCGAGTACGGGCTCTCTGTCGACCCGGATGCCACTATCGAGGACCTTCCCGTCGGCATCCAGCAACGCGTCGAGATCATCAAGGTCCTGTTCCGCGAAGCGAACGTGATCGTCTTCGACGAGCCCACCGCGGTGCTCACGCCACAGGAGGTACGGGAGTTCTTCCGTATCGTGGACAAGCTGAAGAACGACGGCAAGGGCATCGTCTTCATCTCCCACAAGTTGGGCGAGGTCCTCGAGATCAGCGACAAGATCGCCGTGCTGCGCCGGGGCAAGGTCGTCGGTACCACCACTCCGGCGGAGACGACCCGGGAGGAACTCGCCGAGATGATGGTGGGCCGAGCCGTGGACCTGGTCATCGACAAGACACCGGCCCAACCGGGCGAGCCGGTTCTGGAGGTGTCCGACCTGGTGGTGCTCGACGACCGCAACCACCCCGCGGTGAGCGGCGTCGGTTTCACCGTCCGCCAGGGCGAGATCGTCGGTATCGCCGGCGTCCAGGGCAACGGCCAGACCGAGCTGGTGGAGGCGCTCACCGGTCTGCGCACCCCCCTGTCAGGGACGGTGACGGTGAACGGCCAGGACATGACCAAGGCGGGACCCCGCGCCCTGCACAAGGCATCCGTGGCGCATGTGCCCGAAGACCGCCAGAGCGAAGGACTGGTGCTCGGCTTCGACCTCGCCGAGAACCTGGTACTCAACTCGTACTACGACCCTCCATTCAGCCGGGGCATCGTGATGGACTGGAAGGAGGCTCACGACACGGCTCGACGGCTCATCAAGGAATACGACGTGCGGGCTCCTTCCGCCGATGTCGCCGCCTCCACGCTGTCGGGCGGGAACCAGCAGAAGCTGATCGTGGCCCGCGAGTTCTCCCGGGACGTCAAGCTCATCATCGCCAGCCAGCCGACGCGGGGCGTCGATGTCGGATCCATCGAGTACATCCATCAGCGCATCGTGGAGGAGCGCGATCAGGGCGCCGCGGTGCTCATCATCTCCAGCGAGCTAGACGAGATCATGGGTCTGTCCGACCGCATCCTCGTCATGTTCCGCGGCGAGATCGTGGCCGAGACCAAACCTGAGGACACCACTCACACCGAGCTGGGCCTTTTCATGGCCGGGAGCCCCCAATGATCGGGACGCCGGGAAGTACACCGACACCACCCGGCGAACCGGAGACGCGCGGCACCGGGATGTGGCAGCGCCTCGCCCCCGAGCACGTCGACTGGGTCTCGCTGGTGGTGGTACCCCTGCTGGCGGTATTCAGTGCCCTGGTCATCGGTGCGCTCCTCATCGTCGTCACCGAAGGCGCCGACGAGGTGTGGCCCGCATTCAAGGCCCTGTTCAGCGGCGCCTTCGTGGGCTGGGCGTCGATATCGGAGACGCTGCTCAACGCCGCCCCCCTGATCCTGGCCGGCCTGGCGGTGGCTATCGGTTTCCAGGCCGGGCTGTTCAACATCGGCGTCGAGGGGCAGATGACCATCGGGGGCCTCACCGCGGTGATCGCCGGGTTCTCCATCACCGGGCTGCCGCTGGTGATCCACCTGCCGGTGGCGGTGATGGCCGGAATACTGGGCGGAGCGATATGGGGCGGTATCCCCGGCCTGCTGCGCGCCAAGACGGGGGCGCACGAGGTGATCACGACGATCATGCTCAACTTCGTCGCCTACCGGCTGCTCGACTACCTGCTGAAGACCCCGTTCATCCAGCGACCCGACCGCTTCGACCCCATCTCCAAGGTCGTCGAGGCGAGCGCCCGCTTCCCCAAGCTACTGGGTTGGCTGCCCGTCCCGGGAGCGCCGGGTCTCAGGCTGCACATGGGCTTCATCCTGGCGCTGCTCACCGCCTGGTTCATCTACTGGCTCCTGTACCGCTCCAGCCTCGGGTTCGAGTACCGCATGGTCGGCGCCAATCCGGGCGGCGCTCGCTACGCAGGGGTGTCGGTCACCTGGTCCATCGTCTCGGTGATGGCGATCTCCGGCGGTCTCGGCGGCATGGCGGGGGCCAACGAGACGCTGGGCATCCTGGGAACCGTCACGCCCGGGTTCACCTCCGGTATCGGGTTCGACGCCATCGCACTCGCCCTGCTGGGTCGCTCCCATCCTGCCGGCGTGGTGCTGAGTGGGGTGCTGTTCGGTGCGCTGCGGGCCGGGGGTCGCACCATGCAGTCCCAGAGCGCCGTCGGCATCGATCTCATCACGATCGTCCAGGCCCTCATCATCGTCTTCATCGCCGCCCCGGCGCTGGTGCGGGCGGTGTACCGGGTCAAGGCCGCCGACGCCGGCACCGAGCAGATCACCAGGGGGTGGTCGACATGACGGCGGCGACCGCACCCACGACCACAGAAGCGGTGAGGAGCCCTACGGAGGTGCGCCGGGCCCGGATTCTCGGCTTCGTCTACCTGGCGCTGGCGTTCGTGGTGTTGTGGTTCTTCGCCCGGGGGACGACGGGCGATGCCATCTTCAGGCTGGGTAGGGTCCCCGGCGATCTCGACGTCACGGTGCCGGCGCAGGGGGCCGCCTACCTGACCGCCGCCGTGCTCGCCTTTCTCGGCGGGGTGCAGCTCACCCGTGGCCTGGGCAAGTGGACCAACGTGGTGCTGGCAGTCGCGCTGGGGCTCGTCGCCTTCACGTTCCTGGGGTGGGCAGCCGCCGGCAAGTCCTTCAGCCTCACCGGCATGCTCACCACCACCGTCGCCGCAGCCACCCCCATCGCCTTCGGTGCCCTCTCCGGCGTCATGTGCGAGCGCGTCGCCGTCATCAACATCGGCATCGAGGGAATGTTGCTCACCGGTGCCTTCATGGGCGCCTTCATGGGGACGCTGTACGGGCAGTGGGTAGGCGTGCTGGCGGCGGCGCTCTCCGGTGGCTTGCTGGCCCTGGGCCTGGCGGTGCTCGCCATCAAGTTCCGGGTCGACCAGATCATCGCCGGCGTCGTCATCAACCTGTTCGCGCTCGGCCTCACGTCGTTCCTCTCCGCACAGGTGCTCGTCGAGAACTCCGCCCGGTTCAACAGCCCCGGGGTGATGCGGCCGATCGCCATCCCCGTCCTCTCCGATATCCCCGTGATCGGCCCCATCCTGTTCAACCACAACATATTCGTCTACTCCCTGTTCATCATCGTGGCGTCGATGACCTATGGGTTGTTCCGGACGAGGTGGGGTCTCCGCTCCCGGGCCGTCGGAGAGCACCCCAAGGCGGCCGATACCGTGGGCGTCAACGTCTACGGCCTCCGGTACCTCAACGTGACGCTGGGGGGTCTGATCGCCGGCTTCGGCGGCGCCTACTTCACCCTCGGCTCGGTCGGGGCCTTCAACGAGAACATGACCGGCGGTCGTGGATTCATCGGGCTGGCAGCCATGATCTTCGGGCGCTGGCACCCGGTGGGGGCGCTGGCGGCCGCGCTCGTCTTCGGCTTCGCCGACTCGCTGCAGGTGAAGCTGGCCATCCTGGACACCGGCATCCCGTCCGAGTTCCTGCTGATGGCCCCCTACCTGGTCACCATCGTGGTGGTCGCCGGCCTCGTCGGAGGTGCACGCGCCCCCGCCGCCGACGGCCAGCCGTACATCAAGGAATGATTGGTACTAAGTACTAGGTACTAGGTACTAGGTAAGACATCTCACGAGGAGCTCCTGTGCCCACCCCCCATATCAATGCCGAGCCCGGCGACTTCGCCGAGACGATCCTGCTCCCCGGCGACCCGCTGCGGGCCAAGCACATCGCCGACACCTTCCTCGACGGGGCCGTCGAGGTGACCAACGTCCGCAACATGCTGGGATTCACCGGCACCTACCAGGACCGGCCCGTCTCGGTGATGGGCACCGGCATGGGAATCCCGTCGGCGTCCATCTACGCCAAGGAACTGATCACCGAATACGGAGTGAAGAACCTGATCCGGGTGGGTTCCTGCGGCGGCATCCGCTCCGACGTCGGTCTCCGTGACGTGATCGTCGCCCTCGGCGCGTGCACCGACTCGGGCGTCAACCGGTCCCGGTTCCGCGGCCTCGACTTCGCCGCCATCGCCGACTACGGGCTGCTGCGCTCCGCCGTCGACGCCGCCGAGGCGAGGGACCAGTCGGTGAAGGTGGGCAACGTGTTCTCCGCCGACCTGTTCTACCACCCCGACTTCTCCCTCTTCGACACCATGGAGAAGATGGGAGTCCTCGCCGTGGAGATGGAGGCCGCCGGCCTCTACGGAGTCGCCGCCGAGTACGGCGCCGCCGCCCTGGCGATCCTCACCGTGAGCGACCACGTCCGCACCGGCGAGGCCACCTCCTCCGACGAGCGCCAGACGACGTTCAATGACATGGTTGAGATCGC
>CAZOGW010000056.1:8607-19108 GCA_964579415.1 uncultured Acidimicrobiaceae bacterium
TCACTCGGGTACCAACGACTTCATCATCGAGGAGATGCGGCAGCGTTATCGGGAGGCGCCGGCGTCTGTCAGCGAGGCGTGGCGGGACTACTTCGACGCCGAAGCTGCCGGCAACGGCGACGCCCCCAAGACCGCACCGGCAGCGGAGGCTGTCGCCACCCTGACCCCGCTCCGGCCGGCACCTGCCGAAGCCCGGCAGGTGCCGGCCTCCACCGCGCCTGTCACCCCGGCAACGGCCCAGCTGGTCGCCCCGGCGCCGAGCCCCGACGAGGACGAGCAGGTGCTGCGGGGCGGTGCCCGGGCCATCGCAGAGCGGATGGAGGAGAGCATCGAGCTACCCACCGCCACGTCGGTACGCACCCTCCCCGCCACCCTTCTCGAGGTCAACCGCCGGGTGATCAACAACCAGCTGGGCCGCCGCGGCCTGCGCAGCAAGGTGAGCTTCACCCACCTCATCGGCTGGGCGGTGGCCCGGGCACTCGGGGACTTCCCGGGGATGAACGCCGCCTACCGTGAGGTCGAGGGTCAGCCACGCCGGGTCCAGTTCCGCCACGTCAACCTGGGCCTTGCCATGGACCTGGCTCGCAGGGACGGTTCCCGCACCCTGCTGGTCCCCAACCTCAAGGCCGTCGACGAGATGGACTTCGAGCAGTACTGGGACGCCTACGAGGAGACGGTGCGGCGGGTCCGGGCGGGTGAGATCACCCCCGACGACTTCGCCGGCACCACGGCCACCCTGACCAATCCGGGCACCATCGGGACCGTGCAATCCGTGCCGCGGCTCATGCCCGACCAGGGTGTCATCATCGGTGTGGGCCGTATCGGCCACCCCCCGGAATGGGAGGGCGCCGACCCCAAGACACTCGCCTCCTCCGGTATCGGGCGCACCCTGACGATGACGTCGACCTACGACCACCGCATCATCCAGGGTGCCGAGAGCGGCATGTTCCTCAAGCGGATCCACGATCTCCTCCTCGGGGCCGACGGCTTCTACGACGAGGTGTTCGCCTCCCTCGAAGTCCCCTACGTGCCGGCCCGCTGGTCGGTCGACTCCAACCCGCCTCCGGGCAGCCAGGAGTGGGCTGAGAAGCAGGCCCGGGTGTTCCAGCTCATCAACATGTACCGGGTGCGGGGCCATCTCATGGCCGACCTCGACCCGCTACGGCAGAACCCGCCCAGCACCCACACAGAGCTCGACCCTCTCACCTACGGTCTCAGCCTGTGGGACAACGACCGTGAATTCGCCACCGGCGGCCTCGGCGGCAGGACCCGGATGAAGCTGGGTGACATCCTGGCGATGCTGCGCGACGCCTACTGCCGCACCTCGGGCATCGAGTACATGCACATCCAGGAGCCCGACCAGAAGCTGTGGATCCAGCAGCACGCCGAGGTACCCACCGAACCTCTGCCCGACGAGGTGCGCCGCCGCCTGTTGCGCAAGCTCATCGAGGCCGAAGACTTCGAGCAGTTCCTCCACCGCAAGTTCCTCGGCGCCAAGCGGTTCAGCCTGGAAGGCTCCGAGGTGGTCATCGCCCTTCTCGACGGGCTGCTCAACACCGCCGCCGACTACGGCATGGAGGCGGTGGCGCTGGGCATGTCCCACCGTGGCCGGCTCAACGTGCTCGCCAACGTGGTGCACAAGGGCCTCACCAACATCTTCCGCGAGTTCACCGGTGGCGAGGAGACCGACGAGAGCCACTTCTCCGGTGACGTCAAGTACCACCTGGGGGCACGGGGCACCCACACCACACCCGACGGCCGCACCGTCACCCTGGAGCTGGCCGCCAACCCCAGCCATCTCGAGGCCATCGACCCGGTGCTGGAAGGCATCACCCGGGCCCGCCAGGACGCCCGCGGCTACGGGGCCGAGGATCTGGTGCTGCCCGTGATGCTCCACGGCGACGCCGCCTTCTCCGGGCAGGGCGTGGTCGCCGAGACCCTCAACCTGTCCCAGCTCGCCGGTTACCACACCGGCGGCACCATCCACATCGTGATCAACAATCAGGTCGGCTTCACAACGTCGGCCCGCGACGCCCGGTCCAGCTTCTACGCCACCGACGTGGCCAAGGCGGTGCAGGCCCCCATCTTCCACGTCAACGGCGACGACCCCGAGGCGGTGCTGCGGGTGACGCAGATGGCGTTCTCGTTCCGCGAGGCGTTCCACAAGGACGTGGTCGTCGACGTGGTCGCCTACCGCCGGCTGGGCCACAACGAAGGCGACGAGCCCAGCTACACCCAGCCAAAGATGTACCGGGTCATCGACAGGCACCCCACGTTGCGGGAACAGTACGCCCACCGCCTCGTCAACGGCGGATTGGTCACCGAGGAAGAGGTGAAGGCGATGGGTGCCGAGTTCCGGGCACAGCTCGATGCCGCCTTCGACGCATCCCGTACCCCGTCTCCGCAGCCCCACTCCGAACGCGGCTCGTCGGCGACGCTGATACCGACCCGCATCGACCGCGAGCTGGCCGACGGCATCGAGGCCAGCCTGCGTACCCTGCCCGACGGGTTCACCGTGCATCCCAAACTGGCCAAGCTGCTCGCCGACCGCGACAACCTGTACCGGAGCGGCCACGTCGACTGGGCGCTCGCCGAAGCCCTCGCCTTCGGCAGCCTTTCACTGGGCGGCACCCGCATCCGCCTCGCCGGCGAGGACTCGCAGCGGGGGACGTTCTCGCACCGCCACGCCGTGCTCGTCGACTACCTCGAGGAGTCCGAGCACACGCCACTGCAGCACCTCCACCCCGACCAGGCGCCGCTCGACATCTACGACAGCCTCCTCTCCGAGTTCGCCGCTCTCGGCTTCGAGTACGGCTACTCGGTGGCGGCACCCGACGCGCTGGTGATGTGGGAGGCGCAGTTCGGCGACTTCGTCAACGGCGCCCAGGTGGTGATCGACCAGTTCCTCTCCTCCGGGATGGACAAGTGGGACCAGACGTCCGGTGTGGTGCTCCTCCTCCCCCACGGCTACGAGGGGCAGGGCCCGGAACACTCGTCGGCGCGCCTGGAGCGGTTCCTCTCCGCCGCCGCCGAGGACAACATGCGCATCGCCGTACCTTCGACACCGGGTCAGTACTTCCACCTGCTGCGCCTGCAGGCCCTCCACCCCGAGAAGCGGCCGCTGGTGGTGATGACCCCCAAGTCGCTGCTCCGGGCCCGGGAGAGCTTCACCCCGATCGAGGAGCTGACCGATCTCGGATTCCAGAAGGTCATCCCCGACAAGGACGTCACCGCCGGGGTGCGCCGGGTGGTGCTCTGCTCGGGGAAGGTCTATTACGACCTGGTCGCCTACCGCCGCGCCCACGAGATCGACGACGTCGCCGTGGTACGGGTGGAGATGCTCTACCCCTTCCCCGCCGAGGACATCAACCGGGCGCTGGCGCCCTACGGCGCCGTCGAGGTGGTGTGGGCGCAGGAGGAGCCCGCCAACATGGGCGCCTGGCGGTTCATCTCCCGCTACCTGTTCGTCGAGGGTGGGCGCTCCAGCCGCGGCATCTACCGCCACGAGTCCGCCTCCCCGGCCACCGGCAACCCCAAGACCCACCTCCGCGAACAACGCGAGATCGTGGAGAAGGCGTTTGGTTGAACGTACTACGTACTACGACGCCGCCCCCGCCCAGTGCGTAGTACGTAGTACGTGATACGTAGTACGTATTTTGCTATTGGGATAACGTGGTACGGGTGGATAAGGTGGGGGCTACACGCCCCTCGGTGTTCCAGGAGATGTTGGTTCGCAGTGCCGTACTTGCAGACCAAGACGGCTCACAGCCGGTTCACCTGGAACCCGTCACGCCCCTCCAGGGACGACGGAGAGCCGGGGACCCACGTGCGTTTACTCCCGAACACACAACAAGGAGGCAGTCGTGAGACGCCCTTCGAATAGGCGACGGTTCGCTCTCGTCGCCGCGCTGCTCGCCATGGCGCTTGTCGCCGCGGCGTGCGGAGGCGAGGACGATCCCGCCGATACCACCGCAGCACCGGATACCACCGGCGCTCCCGAGGCAACTACCGCAGCACCGGATACCACTGCAGCACCGGATACCACCGGCGCATCCGAGGAGACCACCGCGGCTCCGGTCGAGGTTCCCACCGCTCTGGCGGGCCTCACCAAGGTCGATGACAACACGTTCACGGTGGAGCTGACGGCTCCCGATCCCGAGTTCCTGCTGCGCCTGGGCTACACGGCGTTCTTCCCGCTGCCCGCAGTGGCGCTGGAGGACCCGGCCGCCTTCGAGGAGGCTCCGATCGGCAACGGGCCGTTCCAGGTCGACGGTACCTGGGAGCACGACGTGCAGATCCCGCTGGCGAAGTTCGCCGACTACCAGGGCGACCAGGCACAGGTGGACAACTTCGTGTTCCGTATCTACGCCGACGTCAACACGGCGTACACGGACGCGCTGGCGGGCAACCTCGACATCGTCGACACCGTGCCGCCGGACTTCCTGCCCACCTACCAGACGGACTTCCCCGACCGCAACGGTGAGTTCGTCACCACCAGCTTCAACTACCTGGGCATCCCGACATACGTCGACAGCCTGACCCTCGATCACCGTCGCGCTCTGTCGATGGCCATCGACAAGCCGCTCATCATGGACACCATCTTCTCCGGTGCCCGCGACCCGGCCTTCTCGGTGATCCCGCCGAGCGTCCAGGGCCGCGACAACGTGTGCGACAACTGGAACTTCAACCCCGAAGAGGCCCGCGCTCTGTGGGAGGCCGCCGGCGACCCGGGCCCGATCGAGGTCTGGTTCAACTCCGGCGCCGGCCACGATGCCTGGATCGAGGCCGTGGTGAACATGTGGGGCGAGAACCTGGGCCTGGACACCTCCTCGGTGACCTTCCAGCAGCTCGACTTCGCCGAGTACCTGCCCGTCATCGACGAGGGCGCCCTCACCGGGCCGTTCCGTCTCGGTTGGCTGGCGGACTACCTGTCGCCGTACAACTTCCTCGACCCGCTGTACCGGTCCACCAACCTGGCCCCGGTCGGCTCGAACTCCGCCCACTACCAGAACCCCGAGTTCGACGCCCTGCTCGACGAGGGCCTGGCTGCCATCGGCGCCAGCGGTGACCTGGCCGACGCCCTGCCGTCGTACTTCGCCGCCGAGGATCTGCTGTGCCAGGACGTGCCGGTGATGCCGATGTTCTTCGGCAAGAACCAGACGGTGTGGAGCGAGGGCACGGGCGAGGTCGTCATGGACGCCTTCTCGCAGCTCGACTACACCCGGGTGACCGCCGACGACGGCGAGGTCACGTTCTACATCGGTGAGCCCGAGCACCTGTTCCCGACGAACACCAACGAGTCCGAAGGTGGCGCCGTGCTCGGTGCCCTCTTCACCGGCCCGGTTGTCTTCGACGCCGAGACCTCGGAGCTCGAGTACGGCAACGCCGAATCGGTCGTGACCGAGGACGGTGGCCAGACCTGGACCATCACCCTCAGGGACGGATGGACGTTCCACAACGGCGAGCCGGTGACCGCCGACTCGTACATCAACGCGTGGAACTTCGGCGCCCTCGGCTCGAACGGTCAGCAGAACAACAGCTTCTACGCCAACATCGTCGGCTACTCCGACATGAACCCGCCCAGCGAGGAGGGTGACGGCTGAGCCGTCTCACTCTTCCGAATCGACAGAGAGGGGTGGCCACGGCCACCCCTCTCTCGCGTTCCAGGCCACCCCGGCGGGCTTGCCGTGCATGGCCTCGACCGTCCGGCTAGCCTCGCCAGATCAGGACGCCCGGCGGCCAGGAACCGCCAGGCAGGACCACTAGGGCAAGGGGAGTAGGGCCATGGGGCGCTACGTGATCAGAAGGCTCCTGCAGTTCGTGCCGGTGTTCTTCGGCGCCACGATGCTGATCTACTTCCTAGTGTTCGCCATGCCCGGCGACCCGATCCGGGCCCTCGCCGGCGAGCGCTCCATGCCCGATTCGGTGCGCGAGGCCCTCACCGCCCAGTACAACCTCGACAAGCCGTTCCTCCAGCAGTACTGGCTGTACATCGTCGGGATCTTCCATGGCGATTTCGGCATCGACTTCCGGGGACGCCCGGTTTCCGACATCATGCTGCAGCGCATCCCGATCACGCTGCGCCTGGCGATCGTCGCATTCTTCTTCGAGATGGTCGTCGGCCTGGTCGCCGGCATCGTCGCCGGCGTCCGCAAGCAGAAGTTCTTCGACACCGTGGTGCTGTTCTCGACGCTGATCGTGATCTCGATCCCGATCTTCGTACTCGGATTCGTCGCCCAACTCGTCATCGGCGTGCGGCTCGGGTGGCTCCCCATCGCCGGCATCAACGACGGGTGGGTCAGCTATATCCTCCCCGGCCTGGTACTGGGCTCGGTGTCGCTGGCCTACGTGGCCCGGCTCACCCGGACCAGCCTGGTGGAAAACCTGCGCACCGACTACGTCCGAACCGCCCGCGCCAAGGGTCTCCTACCGCGACGGGTCATCGGCGTCCATGCCCTGCGCAACTCCCTCATCCCGGTGGTGACGTTCCTGGCGGTGGACCTGGGCGCCCTCATGGGCGGCGCCATCATCACCGAGACCATCTTCAACATCCCCGGCCTGGGCCGGCAGGTGTTCGACAGCGTCCAGTCGCAGGAGGGCACGGTCGTGGTGGGCATCGCCACCTTCCTGGTGATCGTCTATATGCTGAGCAGCCTCCTCGTCGACATCCTGTACTCCGTCCTCGACCCGAGGATCCGCCTTGAGTGACAACCCGCTGACCGACCAACACGCCACAGAGGCCACCGAACACTCCGCCGAGCTGGCGACGGAGGCGGTCTTCGCCGACCCCGTCCTCGACGGCAAGGCACGGGAGGCGACGTTGTGGAGCGACGCCTGGCGCCAGCTCCGGCGGCGCCCCATGTTCGTGATCTCAGGGCTGATCGTGCTCCTGCTGGTCCTGATCGCCATGTTCCCCGGGGTGTTCGCCCGCGGCATCGACCCCCGGCAGTGCTCGCTGTCCAACTCGCTGCTGCGGCCGTCGGCCGAGCACTGGTTCGGCACCGACCTGCAGGGATGCGACTACTACGCCCGCACCATCCACGGCGCCCGGCCCTCGATCTCGATCGGGATCCTGGTGACCATCTTCGCCACCTCGATCGCTCTGGCGGGGGGCGCCATGGCCGGGTACTACACCGGCGCCGTCGACAGCATCATCGCCCGCATCACCGACATCTGGTTCGTCATCCCCACCATCCTGGGGGCGATCGTCATCCTCACCGTGCTCCCGCAGCGGGGAATCGTCACCGTGAGCCTGGTCCTCATCGTGCTGAGCTGGCCGACGATGCTGAGGCTGGTGAGGTCGTCGGTACTGTCGGCGAAGGCCAACGACTACGTCGACGCGGCGCGTGCCATGGGATCGAGCAACTACCGGATCATCACCCGGCACCTGCTTCCCAACTCGCTGGCGCCGGTCATCGTCTACGCCACCATCACCGTCGGGGTGATCATCGCCGCCGAGGCGTCGCTGTCGTTCCTCAACGTCGGTCTCCGCCTCCCCAACATCTCGTGGGGATTGATGATCTCCGTCGCCCAGCAACGCATCCTCACCGCCCCCCACCTGCTGCTGTTCCCGGGAGCGGCCCTTTCCATCACCGTGTTCGCCTTCATCCTCATGGGTGACGCCCTGCGCGACGCCCTCGACCCCAAACTGCGCTGATGGCCGCCCCCACCACCTCCGCCACCCGCTCCGACTCCATCGGAGGCCGCCCCGTCGACCCCTCCGCACCGGTGCTGGAGGTGCGCGACCTCCGCGTCGAGTTCCGCATCGACGACGGGGTCGTCGCTGCCGTCAACGGCCTCGGCTACCAGGTGGGGCAGGGCGAGACCGTCGCCATCCTCGGGGAGTCCGGTAGCGGCAAGTCGGTGAGCGCCCAGGCGGTGATGGGCATCCTGGACACCCCTCCGGGGTACGTCACCGGCGGCAGCGTCAAGTTCCGCGGCGTCGAACTGCTCGATCTCCCCGACGACATCCGAGCCAAGCAGATACGGGGCTCGCGCATCGCCATGGTGTTCCAGGACGCCCTCACCGCCCTCAACCCGGTCTTCACCGTGGGCTGGCAGATCTCCGAGCTGTACCGCCAGCACCGCGGGATGTCGAAGGCGGAGGCGAGGGGACAGGCCATCGAGTTGCTGGAGCGGGTGAAGATCCCGTCGGCCCGGGATCGCATCCACGCCTACCCCCACGAGTTCTCCGGCGGCATGCGCCAGCGGGTGATGATCGCCATGGCGCTGGCCCTCGACCCCGACATCATCATCGCCGACGAGCCCACCACCGCCCTCGACGTCACCGTCCAGGCCCAGATCATGGAACTGTTCGCCGAGCTGCAGGCGGATTCGGGGATGGGCCTGGTGCTGATCACCCACGACCTGGGCGTGGTCGCCGAGGTCGCCGACCGGGTGGTGGTGATGTACGCCGGGGCCCGCATGGAGGAGGGGCCCATCGACTACGTGTTCGCCGAGCCGACCCACCCGTACACCCAGGGGCTGATGAACTCGATCGCCCGCCCCGACGTACACCTGGAGCGCCTGGTGCCCATCTCCGGGTCGCCGCCGGACCTGCTCCACATCCCTCCCGGCTGCCCGTTCCACCCCCGCTGCCCCCACGTCCAGGAAAGGTGCAAGACCGAAGTTCCCGTCTACGAGCCGGTCGGCGCCGACCACATGGCGGCCTGTCACTTCTGGAAGGAGATCCGCGATGGCGGAGCCTGAGCCGATCCTGCGAGTCGTCGACCTGGTGAAACACTTCCCCATCATGCGCGGGATCGTGTTCAAGAAGCGTGTGGGTACCGTGCAGGCCGTCGACGGCGTCAGCTTCGACCTCTACCCGGGCGAGACGTTGGGCCTGGTCGGCGAATCGGGATGCGGCAAGACCACCACCGCCCGCACCATCATCCGTCTCGAAGAGCCCACCTCGGGCGCCGCCTACTTCCAGGGTCGCGACATCTTCAGCATGTCACCCAGCGAGATGCGGGAGTTTCGCAAGGAGATCTCGTACATCTTCCAGGATCCGTACGCCTCGCTCAACCCCCGGATGACGGTGGGTGACCTCATCGGCGAGCCGTGGGAGGTGCACGGCGGGCTCCCCAAGGACAAGCGCCGCAACCGCGTCAAGGAGCTCCTGGATGTGGTGGGCCTCAACCCCAACCACATCAACCGCTACCCGCACCAGTTCTCCGGCGGCCAGCGGCAGCGTATCGGGGTGGCCCGGGCGCTGGCCCTCAACCCCAAGCTGATCATCTGCGACGAGCCGGTGTCGGCGCTCGACGTGTCGGTCCAGGCCCAGGTGGTGAACCTCCTCGACGACATCCAGAAGGAGTTCGGGATCGCCTACCTGTTCATCGCCCACGACCTGTCGGTGGTGCGTCACATCTGCGACCGGATCGCGGTGATGTACCTGGGCAAGATCGTCGAGATCGGCGACGAGGATGACGTCTACGAGCTGACCTCCCACCCCTACACCCAGGCGCTGGTGTCGGCGGTCCCCATCCCCGACCCCAAGGGGAGGGAGGAGCGCAGCCGCATCCTCCTCGAAGGTGACGTCCCCAGCCCGGCCAACCCGCCGTCGGGCTGCCGCTTCCGCACCCGCTGCTGGAAGGCGCAGCAGATCTGCACCGACGAGGAGCCGGCCCTGGTCCCCCGTGGCCTCGACCACCCCGTGGCCTGCCACTTCGCCAACGTCGAGTTCGCCGAACGCATCCGGACCACCAAGGCCTAGCGTCGGCGCGGCTCTCGGAGGCATCTTGGCGACGGCACTGGTCACCGGAGGGTTGGGGTGCATCGGGGCCTGGACGGTGCGCGAGCTTCTCCTCGGCGGCGACGCGGTTGTGGTGCTGGACCCTTCTGACAACTCGGGTCGGCTTCGCCGCGTGGCGCCGCCGGAACTTCTCGACCGGGTCACCCTGGTGTCGGGCGACATCTCCGACCTGGCGGCGATGGAGGCTGTGCTCGCCGAGCACGGCGCCGATCGCATCATCCACCTCGCCGCCCTCCAGATCCCGTTCTGCCGGGCGGATCCCCACCTGGGCGCCCAGGTCAACGTGGTGGGGACGGTGAGCGTCTTCGAGGCGGCCCGCCGCGCCGGCATCTCCCACGTGGTCTACACCAGCTCAGTCGCCGTCTTCGACCAGGACGGGGGCCGGCTCGCCGCGGGGAGCGTCCCCAACCCGACGAGCTTCTACGGGGTGTACAAGCTGGCCAACGAGGGAACGGCGAGCGCCTACTGGAACGACTTCGGGTTCTCCAGCATCGGGGTGAGGCCGATGACCGTCTACGGCCCCGGCCGGGACCGCGGGCTCACCAGCTCGCCCACCAAGGCCATGGTCGCCGCGGTGCTGGGTTGCAGGTACAAGATCGCCTTCGGCGGTACCACGTTCCTCCACTACGCCGGCGATGTCGGCCGCGCCCTCGCCGCCGCGGCCCGCGCCACCGTCGAGGGCGCCCCGGTGATGAACCTCAACGGCGTCACCGCCTCGGTCGCCGACATCGTGGAATCCCTGCGCCG
>CAZOGW010000057.1:0-18699 GCA_964579415.1 uncultured Acidimicrobiaceae bacterium
GTGGGCGTTGAGGGACTTGAACCCCCGACCTCTTCCTTGTAAGGGAAGCGCTCTAGCCAGCTGAGCTAAACGCCCGGTTGCGGGGTGAGTGTACCGGTGGCGCTCCCGGCACCGGCAGCCAAGGAACCTTACGGGGCGCCGGAGCATCGAAGGGGTGATGCCCACCCGAGGAGACGCCATGCGACGGACCACCGGCCTCATCCTGGCCCTGACCCTCCTGCTGGGGGCGTGCACCGGAGCGGAGGGCATCGCCCGGACTCGCGAGGCGGACCGTGGCAGCGGCCAGACCTCTACCACCGGGACCGGGAGCGTCGGCCGCCCCGCGCTGGGAGGATTCCTCGCCGGGGGCGGGGTCGGTATCGGCGCTGTCGCCCTGCAGAGGTTCGGTACCTGTGACTCGTTCCTGCGCTGGGTGCGGGCCGGCGCCGCCGAGCAGGTGGGACCGTACGGCCTCGACCCGTGGGGCGGCTACGGCTTCTACGCCGTCGAAGAGATGATGGCCCCCCAGGCCATGGCCGCCGATGGCAGCGACTCGGCGGGATCCGGGGAGCAGGCGAGCTTCTCCACCACCAACGTCCAGGAGGTGGGTGTCGACGAGCCCGACCTGGTGAAGACCGACGGCACCCGCCTCTACGTGATGTCGGCGGGGACGCTCTACTCGATCGACGTCACCGACCCCTCCGCCCCCGAGGTCGTCGACCGTATCCGGGTGGCCGGCGGCGACGAGGGCGTCACCGACATGCTGCTCGGCCCCGATCGCATCTACACCATCGGCACCGTGTGGGTGCCCACCGAACATCCCACCGACAGCTCCGAGTTCGGCGACGCCCTGACGCCGCCGATGTGGGGCCGTTCCGAGGTCGTCGTCACCGAGATCGCGGTGTCTCCGGACGGGGAGCTGAGCGAGGCTTCCCGGCTCGCCGTCGACGGCAGCTACGTGGCCGCCCGCATGATCGGCGACGGGGTGCGCCTGGTGGTGCGCCACGAGGTGGGCCGCCTCGACTTCCTCTACCCGTCACACCAGGGCAGCGAGAACGAGGCCACCAAGCACAACCGCCGCAAGGTCCTCGAGTCCGGGATCGAGGACTGGATCGCCTCATACCGCCTCACCACGGCCGCCGGCGACGAGACGTCCGGCCTGCTCACCGACTGCGGGCGCATGACGGCGCCGGAGGAGTTCTCCGGGACCGCCTCCCTGTCGGTGCTCACCCTCGACATGACCCGGCCCCTCGACGCCGGCAACGCGGTGACCCTCCTCGGCGCCGCCGAGACGGTCTACGCCTCCACCGGGTCGGTGTACGCGGCGACCTACGCCTATCCCCCGATGGTGCCCTTCGACGCCGCCGGGAACGCCGACTCCGATCCGGTGCCCGACTTCACCACCATGATCCACCAGTTCGACATCTCCGATCCGGCCGGGGCCTCCTACGTGGCCAGCGGGGAGGTCCCCGGCCGGCTCCTCAACCAGTGGGCGATGAGCGAGCACGAAGGTCACCTGCGTGTCGCCGTCACCGAGGGCTCGCCGTGGTGGTGTTGCTCGTCGGGAACCAGCACCAGCAGCGTCGTCGTACTGCAACGCCAGGGACGGGACCTGGTGGAGACCGGGACCGTGGGCGACCTCGGTGTCGGCGAGGACATCGTCGGCGTGCGGTTCGTCGGTGACACCGGGTACGTGGTGACGTTCCGCTTCACCGATCCGCTCTACGTGCTCGACCTGTCCGACCCGGCGGCCCCGTCGATGGCGGGCGAACTGAAGATCACCGGCTACTCGGCCTACCTGCACCCCGTCGGCGACGGCCTCCTCCTCGGGGTCGGCCAGGAGGCCGACCTCGACGGCGTCACCACCGGCACCAAGGTGTCGCTGTTCGACGTGTCCGACCCTGCCCGGCCCGACGAGGTCGACCGCTGGGTGCTCCCCGACAGCTCCTCCAGCGTGGAGTGGGACCACCGCGGCTTCCTCCACTGGGCTCCGGAGAACCTGGCCGTGGTGCCCCTGGACTGGGGGCCCGGCGGCATCGGGGCGGTGGCGCTGCGCATCGGCGACGGCACCCTCGAAGAGTTGGGCACCATCTCCCAACAGGGCGGCGGCGGGAACTGGCCGGGGCGGGTGGCCCGCAGCGTCGTTATCGGCGACGTGCTGTGGACGGTCGGCGAATACGTGGTGCAGGCCAACGACCTGGTCACCCTCGACCGCATCGGGTCCGTGGTGCTCTGAGACGCCAAGGTGACCCCTAGAGTCGCCCGATGCACGGGTGGGCACTCGATCCGGGGGTGACGCAGCTCAACCACGGCTCCTTCGGAGCCGTGCTGGTCGACGTGCTGGAGGAACAGCGCCGCTGGCAGGAACTGTTCGAGGCCAACCCCACCTACTTCGTCAACGAGCTGTACCAGCCGGCGGTGGACGCGGCGCGGGAGGCGACCGCGGCGTTCGTCGGCTCCGATCCCGCCGACCTCGCCTTCGTGCGCAACGCCACCACCGGCGTCAACGACGTGCTGCTCTCCCTGGAGCCGTCGCTGGGGCCCGGCGACGAGATCGTGGTTCCCGACCACACCTACAACGCCTGCCGCAACGCCGTCGACGTCGCCGCCCTCCGCACCGGCGCCACCGTGGTGGTGGCCCCGCTCCCCTTCCCCGTGGAGGCGCCGGGGCAGGTCACGGATGCTGTTCTCGACAAGGTGGGGCCCCGCACCCGGCTGGTCCTCATCGACTGGATCTCCTCGGCGTCGGCGATCCTGTTCCCGGTCGCCGACATCGTCTCGCAGCTCGAGCCCGACGTGCCGGTGCTCATCGACGCCGCCCACGCCCCGGGCCAGGTATCGATGTCCCTCGACGCCCTGGGCGCCTCGTTCGTCGCCGGCAACGCCCACAAGTGGATGTGCAGCCCCAAGGGAGCCGCCATCCTCCACGTGCGCCGGGACCACCACGACATCATCCGGCCGGGGACGGTCAGCCACGGCTGGAACACGCCTTTGGGCGGGAGGTCACGGTTCCACCACCTCTTCGACTACACCGGCACCGACGACAACTCCGCCTGGCTGACACTCCCCTACGTCATCTCCACCATGGCCGGGCTCCACCCCGGCGGCTGGGACGGCGTCATGGCCGTGAACCACGACCTGGCCGTCGCCGGGCGGTCGATCGTCGCCGACCGCATCGGCGCCGGCAGGCCGGTGCCCGACGCCATGCTGGGCGCCATGGCGGTGATCCCGCTCCCGGTCGAGCCGGTACCCGACGTCCACCCGCATCCGCTGTCGGGTGTGCTGCGCCGCAAGTGGTCGGTCGAGGTACCGGTGTGGACCACCCCCGACGGGACGGTGCAGCTCCGCATCTCGGCACAGCTCTACAACACCCTCGACGACTACGAGGCTCTCGCCGCCGCCCTTGCCGCCGAGATCGCCTAGCGCTGAATACCGACCCACTGCTGCGATACTTCCCGCCCATGTCCACCCTCACCGCCCGGGCGCTGGTGTTCTTCACGTCCGCCGCCGTCCTCGTCATGGAGGTGCTGGCGGGCCGCCTCATGGCACCCTTCGTCGGGGTGACCCTGGAGACGTTCACCGGGATCATCGGAACCGTCCTCGCCGGCATCGCACTGGGTGCCTGGCTGGGTGGGCGCGCCGCTGACCGTTACCCGCCGCAGAGCCTCATCGGCCCGGCCATGATCGCCGGCGGCATCCTGGCGATGCTCTCCCCCACGATGATCGCCGTTGTCGGGCCTGCCTTCTCCGGGGGGACGCCGATCGAGATCGTCGTCCTCGCCGCACTCGGGTTCTTCGTCCCCGCCGTGGTCCTCTCCACCATCCCGCCCATCGTGGTCAAGATCAAGCTGCAGGACCTGGGCGAGACCGGCGCGGTGGTGGGCCAGTACTCCGCCTTCGGCACCTTCGGGGCCATCTTCGGCACCTTCGTCACCGGTTTCGTGCTCGTCGCCGCCCTACCCACCCGGCCCATCCTGCTCGGCGTCGGGGGCGCCCTGGTGCTGGCCGGCGTCGTGCTCACCCTGCGGCGCCGCCTCATCGGGACCCCGGCCGTCAGCCTGCTGCTGGTGGCAGCCGTCGGCGTCGGCGCCCTCACCGCCGCCTTCCCCGGCCCGTGCCAGACCGAGACCGCCTACTTCTGCGCCCGTGTCACCGTCGACGAGGAGCGGCCCACCGGGCGGATCCTGTGGCTGGACAACCTGCGCCACTCCTACGTCGACCTGGAGGACCCGACGTGGGTGGAGTTCCGCTACGCCAGCCTCTTCGCCGACGCCATCACCACCCAGGCGCCGCAGGGTCCCCTCGACGCCCTCTACGTCGGCGGCGGCGGCTTCACCTTTCCCCGCTGGCTCAAGGCGGTCCGCCCCGGCAGCACCAACACCGTCCTCGAGCTGGACGGCACCCTGGTCGACATCTCCCGGGACCAGCTCGGCCTGCAGGACGCCGACACCGACGAGATCCGCGTCGGCGACGCCCGCATGACCATCGCCGCCACCCCCGCCGGCGGGTTCGACCTGGTGGTCGGCGACGCTTTCGGCGGGCCGTCGGTGCCGTGGCACCTGACCACCCGGGAGTTCCTGGAGACGGTGCAACAGCGGATGGCACCGGGCGGCATCTACGTGATGAACCTGATCGACTACCAGCCGGTGGCCTTCGCCCGGGCCGAGACGGCGACGCTGCTCTCGGTGTTCGACCACGTGGCGGTGATGGCGCCCTTCGACTACTTCGAGGGGCCGCGGGGCGGCAATTTCGTGCTGGTCGCCTCCTACCAACCGCTCGACGTCGACGCCCTCGAGGCGGCGCTGCGCTCCCACGACGCCGAGGAAGAGCTCCGCACCGGCGCCGAGCTGGCCGATTGGGTGGGCGACGCCAGGGTCCTCACCGACGACTTCGCCCCGGTCGATCAGCTCATCTCGCACTGACGCCGGTCAGGCGCCGCCGACCACGTTCTCCAGGAGGAACTGGCGCACCAGGGCGAGGAACGGCTCGTAGACGGTGCGGTGGGGCGAGTGGGAGGCTCCGGGGATCATCCGGTAGCGCACCAGGGGGTTGGCTGCCGCGACGGCTCCCTGGTCCGCGCCGACCACGGCGTCGAGGTCGGGATCGGCCCCGATGAGGAGGGTGGGGATGGTGAGGCGAGCCAACTCCGGCCACAGGTCGTCGCCGGCCACGTCCCTCACCACCGACTCGACGACCTCGGGTCCGGAAGCGGTGAGGGCGGCGACCTTCGCCGTCACGTCGCCGGGAGCCCAGCGCGGGTTGGCGGCGGCGATGGCCTCCTCGGTCACCGGGGGTGCGAAGTCGGCCACCAGCCATTCCACCACCGCGGGGGATGCCTCTCCGGTGAGCCAGGGATCGACCAGGACGAGGGCGCGGGGGGAGACCGTCTCCAACCCGAGGACCGACGACAGCGCCACCGCGCCACCGAAGGAGTGACCGACGACCACGTCCCAGGGCCCGGCGAGACCGGCGATGTCGGCGCGCTGGCTCGCCAGATCGTAGGTGTCGGCGGGCGGGGTGTCGCCGTGGCCTCTCAGGTCGGGGGCGACCACCGTGAACCCCAGTCGCGCCAGGTCGGGCCCGAGACGCCACCAGCCGGCGCCACTCGAAGCCAGACCGTGGATGAGGAGGATGCGGGGACCGCCGTCGCCCCAGGTGCGGACGTGGAGGTCGAAGCCCTCCCCGGCTCGGCTCAAGTCATCGGTCCAGTGGGCGGCTGCGCACCATGATGCACGTCTGGACCAGGTGGTTGAGGTCGCTGCCGGCCAGATGCTCGATCACGGCGCCGTCCTCGGCGCCGGGCTGCAGCCACACGTTGTCCAGGCCCAGATCCTCGACCTGGCGCACCACGTCCAGCGACTGGTCGGGCGGCACCACGATGTTGACTATGTCGGGAGAGGCCGGCAGGTCGGCGAGGCGGGGGTAGGCGGTGTCCCCGTCCACTGTGTCCCGCCACCGGTTCACCGGGTAGACCGTGAACCCCTTCGCCTTGAGGTCACGGTAGATGCGGTGCCCGTACTTGCTGGGGTCGTCGGTGGCCCCGACAACGGCGATCGACGTGTCCGACTCGTCGAGAAGGTCGAAGATCGTGGCGGAAGCGGTTGTCACGGGGGAACGCCCTTTCTCAGGGCTCACAGTCTATTCGGTTCACCCGGGTGCGGGGACCGGGCTTGGCGTCCCCCGTCGCCCGCTACTCGGCCGATCCGAAGTCGGAGGTGTCGAGCTCGTCGGCTTCCCCGGCAATGGCGGCCGCATCGCCGGCCGGGCGGTCGGGGAGGAGGCCGGCGAGGAGGAGGACTCCGCCGGACACGAAGAGCGCCGGCCAGAACCAGCGGCCGGTGAACAGGTGGGGGGAGCTGTCGCTGAAGATCAGCGCGGCGCCGATGGCGGTGAAGACCAGGCCGAAGAAGAGGGAGATGGTGTCGAGTCGATGGCGGTACATGGGCGCTCCTGGGTTGGCAGAGGTATGGGAGGGTCGTGCCGTGCCGGCGGTCAACGGTTCTCGCGGAGGATCTGGATGTTGCCGACACCGAGTTCGGCGTCGACGTGGAGGGTGGCGCCGTCCCCGTCGAAGGTCACGGTGCGCTCCACGTCGAGCCAGTTGGTGTCACCGTCCGGCGCCTCGATGTTGCCGACACCGACCGCGGCGTCGACGACGACGTCGAGGTTGCGGGGGACGATGACCCTGATCTCGCCGACGCCCATGTCGATGGCGATCCGGTCCGCCTCGACGAGGGGATCGAGGTCGGCGAGGTCGACGGTGAGTTGGCCGCCGCCCCTCTCGATGGACTCGGGCAGCTCGGCGACCGTCGCCGGGCGGAAGGATACGTCGCCGAACTCGCCGCCGAAGGGGAACTCGTCGATGGCGCCGGCGACCACGGCCACCGGAGCCAGGAAGACGGCGAGCAGGATTAGGCCGCGGGCCCTCCCGTACCAGGCCCCGATCACCAGGGCGATCCCGGAGATGAGGACCAGGGCGCCCAGGTAGTGCACCGGGTCCGACTCGACGATGTCGAGGCGGTCGAGGAAGGCCATCACCCCCATCGTGATGAGCATGGCCGAGGCCGCCAGCGTCCCCAGGATCGACCGGGGCCGCGGCGGCGGAGGGGGCGGCGGAGGCGCCACCGGCATCGGGCGGGCGACTTCGGGAGCGGCAGCTAGATCTGCGGGGTCGCCCAGATCCACGGGGTCGCCGAGGGTGCCGAAGTCGACCCGATGGGTCTCGGCGTCCACCTCGGCCCGAGCCTGGGCCAGGGCGTCATGGGTCTCGTCGCCCCCGGCGGGAGCCTCAGGTGTGGAGGGTGCCGGCGGCGGCCGGGGCGCCCGGGGCCGCGACGGTGAGGCGGCGCGGGGGAACCGGCCCTGGTAGATGAGCAGGCCGGCGACGAAGAGCCCGGCGGCGAAGACGATCTCGCCGCTGAGGATGCCGAACCAGCCGACGAGGACCATGGCGGCGACCACCATCATGGCGCCGCCGATCCAGGCGGAGCCGCCTTCGAGGCCGCTGAAGGCCCGCTCGGCGATGGACTCGTCCTCGCCCTCGCCGCGGATGGTGCACCAGCCGATGGCGTACAGGGCGATGCCGAGGCCGCCGAAGAAGGAGAGCACGATGAAGGCGGTGCGGACCCAGCCGACGCCGATGTCGAGGCGGCGGGCCAGTGCGGCGGCGACGCCGCCGAAGATGCGGTCCCCGGTGGGACGCTCCAGCACCCGCACAGGTGATGGTTGCAGAGTCTCGTTTGTCATATCGCCATCATCCGTCGTCGCCGGCGGGCGCGCCACCGGGTAATACCCTGAGCGGACCCTGAGGAGTGACGATCAGCCCAGGGACATCCCCGGTTGTGGAGCCGGAGGCCCCGTGACAACATCGCCGGACAAGATGACCACAGCACCCACCCCGGCACAGGACGGTCAGGGGGCGGCGGCCCGCGATCTCGTGGACCGCTTCCGCCACTGGCTGGTGCGTAGCTCAGACGACCGCATCGCCACCGGCCTTGCCGGGGGGCTGGCGGCCCGGCTCGGCATCCCCACCCCCTACGTGCGGGCCGCCTTCGTCACGCTCACCGCGACCGGCGGCGTCGGCGTCGTCGCCTACCTCGCCGGGTCGCTCCTCGCCACCGGGCCGGAGCCCACCCGCGACGTGCCCCGGCCCATCGTCGCCCGGCAGGCGATCGGCCTCTCCGCCATGTTCGTGGCCGTCGTCATCGCACTGCGCGGCATGGGCCTGTGGCTGGGGGACGTCACCGTGTGGGGCACCCTCAGCGTCGCCTTCGGCGCCGCCGCGGTGTGGGACCGGAGGGACGCTACCGGCGCCACCGGCGCCTCCAGCGCCGACGGCGGGTCGGGCCGGGTGCGCGCCCTGCTCGGCGCCATCCTCATGGTGGGCGGCATCGCCCTGTTCTCGGGGACCCTCGACGCCATCCGCGACCTGGGCCCGGTGCTGGTCGCCGTCGGGATCACCCTGGTGGGCTCGGTGCTGCTCTTCGGGCCGTGGATGGTCCGCCTCGCCGGCGACCTCTCCTCGGAACGCCGAGAGCGCATCGAGTCCGAGGCGCGGGCGGAGATGGCGGCCCACCTCCACGACTCGGTCCTGCAGACGCTGGCGCTCATCCAGCGCAGCGACGATCCCAAGAAGATGATCACCCTGGCCCGGCGCCAGGAGCGGGACCTGCGTAGCTGGCTGTACGCCCCGCCCACCGCCGCCGACGCGGTTCCCCTCTCCAAGGCGCTGGAGGAGGCGGCCACCCGCGTCGAGGAAGCCCACGACGTCCCCGTCGACGTGGTGGTGGTCAACGACGTGGGCGCCGACGACCGCATCGGCGCCGTGGTCAAGGCCGCCACCGAGGCGATGCACAACGCCGCCCGCCACTCCGGAGCCGGCAAGGTGTCGGTCTACGCCGAGGTGCAGGGCGGGACCTTGGAGGTGTTCGTGTCCGACCACGGTGCCGGCTTCGATCCCGAGGCCGTCCCTGACGATCGCCGCGGGGTGCGAGACTCCATCGTGGGGCGTATGTCCCGCCACGGAGGCAGCGCCGAGATCCGCAGCGAGCCCGGGGAAGGCACCGAGGTGTACCTGGAGATGCCACTGGAAGGGGTGCAGCCGTGAGCGGTCCGGTCCGTGTCTTCCTGGTCGACGACCACCGTATCTTCCTCACCGGTGTCCGTACCGAGTTGGAGACGTTCGACACCCTGGAGGTGGTGGGCGAGGCCGCCGACGTCGACGACGCCATCGCCGCAATCCGTCGCCTCCAGCCCGACATCGTGCTCATCGACGTGCACATGCCCGGCGGTGGCGGCATCACGGTGATCCGCAACGTTGCCGAGACCCATGCCGACATCCGCTTCCTGGCGCTGTCGGTGTCGGACGCGCCCGACGACGTGATCGCCATGATCCGTGCCGGCGCCCGCGGCTACGTCACCAAGTCGATCGGCGGCGACGAACTGGTGGACGCCATCGTGCGCACCGCCGGCGGCGACGCCGTGTTCTCCCCCCGCCTCGCCGGTTTCGTGCTCGACGCCTTCGCCGGGGCGCTCCCCCGCCCCGACGATCCGGAGTTGGACCAGCTCACACCCCGCGAACGTGAGGTGCTGCGCCAGATCGCCCGCGGCTACACCTACAAGCAGGTGGCCCGCCGCCTCTCCATCTCGGTCAAGACGGTGGAGACCCACGTCTCGGCGGTGCTCCGCAAGCTGCAGCTCTCCAGCCGGCACGAGCTGGCGCGGTGGGCGACGGACAGACGGATCGTGTGAGCGACGCACGTACTAAGTGCTACGTACTACGTACTACGTATCGACCCCTGAATCGAGGAACCCTGATACGCCTCGGCTGCGTCGTAAGCGGGTGAGAACGATCACTGTTGCTGTTCTGCTGACGGTGCTGCTGGCGTCGTGTGGTGGTGGCGGGGCGTCGGACGGGACCGCCACGACCAGCACCACGGAGGCGCCGCCGCCCGACGTGTCCGGGCTGCAGTGTGACGCGGGCGGCGAAATTGCCGAAGTGGCCATCGACCACCTCATGGACGCCGGAGTGGCCACTCCCGAGGAAGCACTCGACTTGTTCTTCGGTTCCGATGGCAGTATCGCCGAAGGCCTCGCCATCCACCCGGATGACGCGGTGATAACGCCAGGCGACACTAGATTCGTCGACGGTGGGGGCCGGGTCGTTCTCTTGGTCCACATCGAAGGACTGCCCGGCGGGTGGGTGGTCAGCGGCTATTCCGTCTGTTCATAGGAGCAATGTCCATGTCGATCCCGAGAGCCATCTACATCCTTGTCCTCGCCCTCCTGGCGCTGATCGCCTGCAGCGGGGACGAGACCTCCGAGGACGAGACCGGCGGGCCTAGCCCCACCGGCGACTGGACGCTGGTGGAAGGCACCTTCGAGGGTGCGGAGATCCCTGTCGTCGCCGGCGCCGACGTGACGCTCACCATCGACCCCGCCGAGGGGACCCTGGGCGGCACGTCCGCCTGCAACCAGTACTTCACCTCGGGCACCATCGCCGACGGCGTCGTCACCGTCGACGAAGCCATCGGGTCCACCATGATGATGTGCGCCGACCCGGCCGTCATGGAGAGCGAGCAGCGTTACCTGGCGGCTCTGCCCACCGTCACCACCGCCGAGATGGACGGCGACAACCTGGTGCTCACCGGCCCCGACGCCCGGCTGGAGTTCAGCCCGGCCGGATAGCAGTAGCCTCGGCCCCATGCGTAGCGACTTCCTCGCAGGCCTGGCGGAGCAGACCGAGCAACTCCGCCACGAAGGCCTCTACAAGGCGGAGCGGGTCATCGCCGGCCAGCAGGACGCGGTCATCCTGCTCGAGGACGGCTCTGAGGTGGTGAACCTGTGCGCCAACAACTACCTGGGCCTCGCCAACGACCCCGAGCTCATCGAGACCGCCGCCGAAGCGGTGAAGACGTACGGCTACGGGATGGCCTCGGTGCGGTTCATCTGCGGCACCCAGACGGTGCACAAGGAACTGGAGGCGGCGCTGAGCCGCTTCCTGCGCACCGAGGACACCATCTTGTACTCGTCGTGCTTCGACGCCAACGGCGGGCTCTTCGAGACACTGCTCGGCGAGGACGACGCCATCGTCTCCGACTCGCTCAATCACGCCTCGATCATCGACGGCGTCCGCCTCTCCAAGGCACGGCGCTTCCGCTACGCCAACAACGACATGGGCGACCTGGCCCGGCAACTCGAGGCCGCCAAGGGCGCACGGCAGATCCTCGTCGCCACCGACGGTGTCTTCTCCATGGACGGCATCATCGCCGACCTGCCCTCCATCTGTGACCTGGCCGACGAGCACGAGGCGCTGGTGATGGTGGACGACTCGCACGCCGTGGGCTTCACCGGTGAGCACGGCGGCGGCACCCCCGACCTGTACGGCGTCACCGACCGGGTCGACATCGTCACCGGGACCCTGGGCAAGGCCCTGGGAGGCGCCTCCGGCGGGTACACCTCGGGCCGGGCCGAGATCGTCGCCTGGCTGCGCCAGCGCTCCCGGCCCTACCTGTTCTCCAACACCCTGGCGCCCGTCATCGCCGCCACCTCGGTCGCGGTCCTGGAACGGCTCGAGGCGTCACCCGAGCTGCGGGTGCGGCTCGCCGACAACTCCGCACGCTTCCGCGCCGCTATGGAGTCCGCCGGGTTCACCCTGGCCGGGGCCGGGCATCCCATCATCCCGGTGATGCTGGGCGATGCCGCACTGGCCACCGAGATGGCGGACCGGCTTCTGCAGCGGGGCATCTACGTGATCGGCTTCTCCTTCCCCGTGGTCCCCAGAGGCCAGGCACGCATCCGCACCCAGATGTCGGCGGCGCACACCACCGAGCACATCGACCGCGCCGTCGCCGCCTTCACCGAGGTAGGACGTGAACTGGGAGTGATCGGTTGATGCGCGCGCTGGTGAAGTCCCGTCCCGAGCCCGGACTGTGGCTCGATGAACTCCCCGATCCCGAGATCGGCCCCAACGACGTCCTCATCCAGGTCCACCGCACCTCCATCTGCGGCACCGACCTGCACATCGTCGCCTGGGACCAATGGGCACAGGAGAACATCCCGGTCCCCATGGCCATCGGACACGAGTACATGGGCATCGTCGCCGCCGTCGGGTCCGAGGTCGACGGCATCGCCATCGGCGCCCGGGTCTCCGGGGAAGGCCACATCGTCTGCGGGCGCTGCCGCAATTGCCAGGCAGGACGTCGCCACCTGTGCATCAACACGGTCGGCGTCGGCGTCAACCGCCCCGGCGCCTTCGCCGAACTGGTGTCGATCCCCGGGTCCAACGTGCAGCCCATCCCCGACTCGGTCTCGGACGACATCGCCTGCATCCTCGACCCGCTGGGCAACGCCACCCACACCGCCCTCGCCTTCGACCTGGTGGGCGAAGACGTGCTCATCACCGGCGCCGGCCCCATCGGACTGATGGCGGCCTCGATCGCCCGCCACGTCGGCGCCCGCCACATCGTCATCACCGACGTCAACGACTTCCGCCTCGCCATCGCCGGGCGCATGGGCGCCAACCGGGTGGTCAACATCGACCGGGACCCGCTGGACACGGTGATGCAGCAACTGGGCATGCGGGAGGGATTCGACGTCGGGCTGGAGATGTCGGGGGTCCAGTCGGCGCTGCACGAGATGGTGCGCACCATGAACAACGGCGGCCAGATCGCCCTGCTCGGGATCCCGCCCGACCGCGACGCCCCCATCGACTGGAACGACATCATCTTCAAGGGCCTCACTCTCCAGGGCATCTACGGGCGGCGCATGTTCGAGACCTGGTACAAGATGCTGGCGATGTTGCAGACCGGGCTCGACGTGTCACCGGTGATCACCCATCACTTCCCGGCGGTGGAGTACCAGGAGGCCTTCGACGTGATGCGCAAGGGCGAGTGCGGCAAGGTGATCCTCGACTGGACCAGATGGTGAGAGGGGCGGGACCGCTGTGGGCGGTCTCCGCCGTCATCCTCCTCACCGCATGCAGCCCGACAGGGCAACCGGTAGCCGTCGCCGCCGAGACCACCACCACGTCGACGACGACGTCCACGACAACGACGACCACCACCACCACCACCACAACCACCACGACGTCGACCACCACCACCACGACGGTCCCGTCGCTGCCGCTGGCCGCCACCGTGGTCGACGCCGGCGGCAACCCCGTCCCCCGGGCCCGGATACGGTGGCAGGGCGGCTCGGTGGCCACCGGCCGGGACGGCACCGCTGCCGCCGAGGACGTGCCTGCCGGAACGGTCACGGTGAGACGCCACGGCTGGCTCCCCGTCAAGGTCCCCTTCGACGGGACCCCCATCGAGGTGACACTGGAGCCGCGCATCGTGCGCGCCGTCCGCGCCATACCCGAGGACGCCGGCGATCCTGATGCCTTCGCCGCCCTGCTCGACCTGGCCGACACCACCACCGTCAACGCCCTGGTCTTCGACACCAAAGACGAGACCGGAAACGTCCAGTACGAGACCGGGGTGGACAAGGCCCACCAGATGGGTGCGGTCCGGCCCCGTTACCGCCCCGAGGACGTCATCGCCGCCGCCAAGGAGCACGACCTGTACACCATCACCCGGGTGGTGACCTTCGAGGACGACGTGTGGGTGAGGCAGGACCCCGATGCCAAGCTGGCCGGCATCTGGGTCGATCCCCGCGACGAGGCCAACTGGGAGTACCCGCTGGACCTGGCAGTCGAGGCGTGCGAGCTCGGCTTCGACGAGATCCAGTTCGACTACGTCCGCTTCCCCGCCGGGCTCACCGCCGAGGCGGCACCCGACACCTCGGCCGAGGAGCGGGTCGAGGCCATCCGCAGCTTCCTCGTCGAAGGCCGGCGCCGCGTCAACCGGGCCGGCTGCGCCGCCTCGGCCGACATCTTCGCCATCGTCACCAACTCACCGGGCGACGAGGGCATCGGTCAGCGCCCCGAGGAGGTGTCCACCGCCGTCGACGTGGTCAGCCCCATGGTGTACCCCTCCCACTACTCGACGGGATGGCTCGGCTTCTCCGACCCCAACGACCATCCGGGCCCGGTGACGGCCCATGCCCTCGACGGGGCCCTCCCCCGCATGGCGCCAGGGTCGCTGCTGCGACCCTGGCTACAGGCCTTCTACTACAACGACGAGGAGATCCTCGCCGCCATCGCCGAGGCGGAATCCCGCGGCCTGGGATGGATCCTGTGGAACGCCGCCGGTAACTACTCCCGCGGAGCCCTCCCCTCCGGCTGAGGCCGGCCCGCCGAGAAATCCCAAGAATGTGGTGACTACGGCGATGCCCGCGGTTAGGGTGCTGCCCGACGACACGGATCGGGGCTCCGCGTCGTCGCCGCGGTCGATGGAGGTCACGGCCGCATTCCCAACCGAGAGGGGAACAACGTGCAAGCTGGTACAAAGGATCGACGCCGCCGCGTAGGCCGGCGATCGATAGTCACCCTGGTCGTTCTGCTGGCGATGCTGCTGCCTGTCGCAGCCTTCGCCCAGCCACCCACCACCGAAGATCCCCGATTCGGGCTCGGCGCCGGCGCCTGGGACGCCGAAGAAGCCTTCTTCGGCCTGCAGCGCGAAGGATTCTTCGACAAGCGCGACGGAAGCTTCATCAACCCGGCAAGCCCGGGCGCCATCTCGTTCGCCAACTCGGACCTGGCCCTGCAGGGCGACTACGGCTACATGGGCAACTTCAACGGGTTCCAGGTGTTCGACATCACCGGCGGCGACCCGGTCCTGAAGACCGAGGTGCTCTGTCCGGGCGGCCAGGGCGACCCGTCGGTGTACGGCAACCTGCTGTTCATGTCCGTCGAGGAGACCCGGGCCAACATCGACTGCAGCACCGGGACCGCCACGGCGGAGACCCGCTTCCGCGGCGTCCGCATCTTCGACATCAGCAACCCGCTGGCACCGGTCCAGGTGGGCGGCGTCCAGACCTGCCGTGGTTCGCACACCCACACCGTGGTGTCCGACCCCAACGATGCCGCCAACGTCTACGTGTACGTCTCCGGCACCGCGGGCACCCGCTCGGCGACCGAGCTGCCCGAGTGCAACGCCGGTGGCGCCACCACCGAGCAGCCGTCCCGGTGGCGTATCGAGGTGATCAAGGTTCCGCTGGCCAACCCGGCGGCTGCCTCCATCGTCAACTACAGCTACCTGTTCACCAACGACGCCGGCGCCGTCAACGGCCTCAACTCGGCCACCGACGCCTGCCACGACATCACCGCCTACCCGGAGATCGGCCTGGCCGCCGGCGCCTGTGAGGGCAACGGCCTGCTCATCGACATCTCCAACCCGGCGAACCCGTCCCGGGTCGACTTCGTGGCCGACACGGTGAACTTCGCCTACTGGCACTCCGCCTCGTTCAACAACGACGGCACCAAGGTCGTCTTCACCGACGAGCTCGGCGGCGGCACCAGCGCCCGCTGCCGTGCCCAGGACACCCTGGTCCGCGGCGCCAACGGCATCTACGACATCGTCGAGACCGACGCCGGTCTCAAGATGGAGTTCAAGAGCTACTACAAGATGCCGGTGCAGCAGACCAACCAGGAGAACTGCGTGGCCCACAACGGCTCGCTGCTCCCGGTGCCGGGACGTGACATCCTGGTCCAGGCCTGGTACCAGGGTGGCGTTTCGATCTCCGACTTCACGGACTCCTCCAACCCGGTGGAGATCGCCTACTTCGACCGTGGCCCGTTCAGCGCCGGGTCGCTCACCTTGAGCGGCTTCTGGTCGGCGTACTGGTACAACGGCCGCATCCTCGCCTCGGAGATCGGGCGTGGTCTGGACGTGTTCTCGCTCGCCGAGACCGACCTGCTGTCGGCCGCCGAGATCGCCGCCGCCGGCGAAATCACCACCAACCAGGTGAACGTCCAGCTCCAGCAGTCCTACGCCTGGGGCCCGTCCGCCAACGTGGTCGGTGCCTTCCGTGACCAGGCGATCCGTGCCGACGCCATCGGCTCGGCCGAGGTGCAGCGTGTCAACGCCTTCCTGGCCCAGGCCGGCATGGCGACGAACGACCGCACCCGCAACCTGGCGGCGTCCTCCGGGTACGCCATCGCCGACCGCCTCGATCCCGACGTCCACGCCGACCTGATCGACGCCATCGTGCTCCTGGCCGACGACCTCAACCCCCGCGACTAGCGGGACGACAGCCAGGCCCGGGCTCGCCCGGGTCGACCGGAACACCCGAGGGGGCGCTCATCGAGCGCCCCCTCGGCGCGTCAGGACCGCCATGGCGCCGAGGATGCGTGCCGCCGTCTATTGGTCGCAACGGGCACGGACCGCCCGGACTGGGTAGGGTGGCGCCCCTCGTGAGGCCGACCGGGCTGGGGCCGGGGAGTTCACGGCCTGGCAGCAAGGGGCGCCAGGGGGCTTGTCTCATGACGAGAGGGAAGAAACGTGCAAACTCTTTCAACCAACCGCGGCCGACGTATCGCCTGGCGTTCGGTCATCACGCTCGTTGCCGTGCTGGCGATGTTGCTCCCGGGGAGCGCCTTCGCCCAGTCCGATCCACGTGAAGGGCTGCCCGCCGGCGCCTTCGACGCCGGAGAGGTCTACTCGGGTCTCGACCGGGATGGCTTCTTCGACAAGCGGACCGGCTCGTTCATCAACCCGGGCAACCTGGGTGACTTCGGGTTCGTCAACTCGGACCTGGCGTTCCAGGGCGACTACGCCTTCATGGGCAACTTCAACGGCTTCCAGGTGTTCGACATCTCCAACCCGGGAGACCCGGTGCTGAAGGCCGAGGTGCTCTGTCCGGGCGGTCAGGGTGACCCGTCGGTGTACGGGAACCTGCTGTTCATGTCCGTTGAGGAGAACCGTGGCCGTACCGACTGCGGGACCACCGGCAACCCGCCGGGCGCCCAGGCGGAGCGCTTCCGCGGCGTCCGCATCTTCGACATCTCCAACCCGCTGGCTCCGGTCAACCTGGGTGGCGTGCAGCTCTGTCGCGGCTCGCACACCCATTCGGTGGTCGAGGACCTGGACGACGCGGCCAACGTCTACATCTACAACTCCGGCACCGCCGGCCAGCGCGATCCCGCCGAGGCGGTCCACACGCCGCAGGGCTTCGCGACCGGTCGGTGCAATCAGGTCGATCCGACCGGTGCCAACCCGTCGATGTGGATGACCGAGATCATCAAGGTGCCGCTGGCCAACCCGGCCGCCGCTTCCGTGGTCACCGAGGCTCGCCTGTTCACCGACCCGGTCACCGGCGCCGTCAACGGCCTGCAGAACGCCCCGCAGACCCCCAACCACCCGTCGGGCATAGGCTGGGGCCCAAACCCGGTCACCAACACCTGCCACGACATCACCGCCCATCCCGAGATCGGGCTGGCCGCCGGCGCCTGCCAGGGCAACGGCATCCTCATCGACATCTCCGACGTGGCCAACCCGGTCCGGATCGATGCCGTGGCCGACCCGGTGTTCGCCTACTGGCACTCGGCGACGTTCAACAACGAGGGCACCAAGGTGCTGTTCACCGACGAGTGGGGCGGCGGCACCGCCGCCCGCTGCCGGGTGACCGACCAGCCGTCGTGGGGCGCCAACGCCCTGTTCGACATCGTCGATACCGGCAGTGGCCTCAAGATGGAGTTCGCCTCGTACTACAAGGTGCCGATCATCCAGACCAACCAGGAGAACTGCGTGGCCCACAACGGCTCGCTGCTCCCGGTGCCCGGTCGTGACATCATGATCCAGGCGTGGTACCAGGGCGGCGTCTCGCTACTCGACTTCACCGACACCGCCAACCCGAAGGAGATCGCCTACTTCGACCGCGGCCCCATCAGCGGCACAACGCTGGTGCTCGGTGGCCTGTGGTCCACCTACTGGTACAACGGTCGCATCTTCGGTTCGGAGATCGCCCGCGGCCTCGACGTGTGGACGCTGGCCGAGACCGGGCAGATGTCGGCAGCCGAGATCGCCTCGGCGCTCGAGATCGAGCAGACCCAGGTCAACGTCCAGGGTCAGCGCTCCTACTCGTGGGGCCCGTCGGCCAACGTGGTCGGCGCCTTCCGTGACCAGGCGATCCGAGCCGGCAACATCGGCTCCGCCGAGGTGCAGCGCATCAACGCCTTCCTGGCCCAGGCCGGCGCGGCGACGAACGACCGCACCCGGAACCTGGCGGCGTCCTCCGGGTACGCCATCGCCGACCGGCTCGACCCCGAGGCCAACGCCGACCTGATCGACGCCATCGTGCTCCTGGCCGACGACCTCAACCCCCGCGACTAGCGGGGCGACAGCCAGGCCCGGGTTCGCCCCGGGTCGACCGAGACACCCGAGGGGGCGCTCACCAAGCGCCCCCTCGGCGCGTCGGGGGCCACCAGGCGCGACGCTGCCCTATCTTGGTGACCGATCCGTCCCGGACACCACGGCGCGATCTCACCACACGAGGGAGGCACAATGCAGCGAACCGGCAGGGGCCGAGCCTCGCCGCTGATACGGCGTTCCGTGACGACGGTCGCAGCGGTCATGGGGATGCTGGTCCCGGTTGCGGCCTCCGCCCAGGTGCCCGCCACCGAGGACCCCCGTGTCGGGCTGTCGCCGGGTGCCTTCGACGCAGGGTTCGCCCAGTCCGGTCTGGAACACGAAGGCTTCTTCGACAAGCAGGAGGGCACATTCATCAACCCCTCCGACCTGGGCGACTTCGGGTTCGCCAACTCCGACCTGGCGTTCCAGGGCGATCACGCCTTCATGGGCAACTTCAACGGCTTCCAGGTGTTCGACATCTCCGAACCGG
>CAZOGW010000058.1:0-18253 GCA_964579415.1 uncultured Acidimicrobiaceae bacterium
GCATACACGTGGTACGCCACCTGCGCCATCACCCGCGCCCAGTTGATGGAGTTCACCGCCCCCAGCCCGTGCCGGGCCCGGAACCCGGCATCGGCGTTGACCTCCTTGACCAGGTCCTGGCAATCGTCGAACGTGCCCCGCACCGCGATGTTGACGATGTTGGGCTCGTCCAGCGTGTACATCTGGGCGGCCTGGAACGGGCTCATCCTCCCCAGCGGTGACAGCATGAACACCGATACGCGGCGCCGCCCGATCATGGCGTATTCGGCCGACGAGCCGGTGTCGCCCGAGGTGGCCCCGAGCACGGTGAGCCGGCGGTCCTGGGCTTCCAGCACATGGTCGAAGAGCCTCCCCACCAGCTGGAGGGCCATGTCCTTGAAGGCGAACGTGGGGCCGTACGACAGCCCGGCGAGCCACCGCTGGTCCCCGAGCGGCGTGAGCGGCACGATGTCGGGATGGCTGAAGACCTCCGGGTGGCGGTAGGTGTCGGCCACCAGACGGTCCATCGTCTCCCCGGGGATGTCGCCGGCCAAGAGGCGGCAGATCGCCGACGCCACCTCGACGTAGGGCCTCCGGGTGAACTGCTCCACATCGGCGGCGTCGAGGCGCGGAATCGACTCGGGAACGGCCAGCCCCCCGTCGGGGGCGAGTCCGCTGAGGAGCACGTCGCTGAACGGCGCCGGCCCCATGCCGCCGCGGGTGGAGATGTACCTCATCGCTCCCGCAGCCCCCGGTAGGCGCCACGGAAGTAGACCAGGGGGTCGTCCATCCCGTCCAGGTCGACGGCGTCGATACGTCCCGCCACCAGAACCGAGAAGCTCTCCTCCCGCAGCGCCTCGACGGTGCAGTAAGCGCGGTTGGGCAGGCTCTCCAGCACCGGCCCGTGCTCGGAGGCGGTGACCTCCCGGCCGGCGAACAGGCCGCCGGGGCTGGGCCGCAGCCCGGCGAACACGTCGGCGATCTCGCGGTCGGCCTCCCGGCACAGGTGGACCACGAAGCGTCGGGTGTCGGCGACTGTGAGGTAGAGGTCGCTGGTGGCCCCCACCAGGGCATAGACGAGTGGCGGAGTTCCTTCGGCGACGACGAGGGAGGAGACGGTGATCCCGGTCCGTGATGGGCCCGACCCGGCGGTGACCACGGTCACCGCCGCGGGAAGGCGGCCCCGCAGGCGGCGCGCCGGGTCCCGCTCGGACACAGGAGTGGCGAACGGGTGCTCGTCGTGGATGTCACCCTGACTCACGTCGGCCCCTTGGGGATGGATGCCACATTCTCGCGCCGCCCACCGGGCCTCCCGCCACGGTCAATCCCGTGCCTCCATCGACACCAGGGCCGTCACCAGGGCAGCTTGCTCTTCCTCCGACAGGGAGGCGTCGCGGTGGACCAGCGTGTAGCGCCACGGCGGCATCTCGCCGTCGAGGATGGCCTCCGCGGCGTCGTCGGCGTCGCCGTCGTCCCAGTCGGAGAAGTTGAGATCGTCGCGGCCCTCCTCGACGTCCCACCGCGTCAGCCAGGAGATCGGCGCCACGTAGGTGTGGGGCGGCCACCGGGTTTCGTGGCTGTGGCAGTCATAACAGGCGACCCGCGCCAGTTCCTCGGAGGCGGCGTCGGGCCAGACCGCAGCGGACACGACGGGCGGGTTGTCGTGCCACCATCCGTAGGGGACGAGCTGGATGGCCAGGAGCACGGCGAGTCCGGAGATGACGGCCCGCTTGAGCCACCTCACCGTTACCCGCCGGACGCTTCGATGAGCGCCTGCAACGGGCCCGGTGGGACCGCGGCGCGAACGGCTTCCCATCCCTCGGCGGCGAAGCGCTCCACGGCGCCGGGGAGATCGGCGAAGACACCGATCTGGTCCAGTTCGGCGGCCTTGTCGGCGTCCTGTCGCGCCTTGGCGAGGTCGCCGGCACCGAGGGAGGTGATGGCCCTCTCCGCCGCGGTGAGGGCGTTCCTCTGCTTCTGCCCGTCGAGTGTCATCACTTCAGGATGGCACAGACCCGAAGAACGCGAACCCGATCCCAGTCCGCGGCTGGCACCGGCGAGCGCCGGCGCGTCTGACAACAGCGTGCGCCGGCGCGCCTCCGCCGCCGGCGCGCAAACTACGAGAGGCGCCGGACGGCGCCATCGGAGGGATCCACCCATCTGAGGCTGGCCGTACCTATTCCAAGTTCCGCCGGGACGGCGTGACGGACCGGGACCTACGCCGAGCCGCTGCGAACTCGGGAGGCGCAGTCGAGGATGACCTCGGCGGCGAAGGCGGCGTCGTCGGGACCGGTCTTCCACGACGAGACGCTGATGCGCATCGCGGTGGAGCCCTGCCACTGGGTGGGACCGCACCAGATGCGGCCGTCCCGCTGGATCTCGGTGATGAGCATCTCGGTGGTAGGCCCGTCGACGAGACGCACCAGCACCTGGTTGAGCACGACGTCGTTGAGGACGGTGAACCCGCCGGCGTCGAGTCTCGTGGCGATGGTGACGGCGGCGTCGCAGGCGGTGGCCACGAGGCCGGCAACGCCGTCACGACCCAGGGAGCGCAGCACCGACCACACCTCGACGGCCCTGGCCCGCTGCGAGGACTGCGGGGTGTGGTGCATCGCCTCGAACCCGACATCGCCGGGCAGGTAGCCCGCCACCGAAGCGAAGCTGCGCCGCAGGTCGGCAGGATCGCGCACCAGGACGATCCCCGAGTCGTAGGTGACGTTGAGCCACTTGTGGGCGTCGGTCGCCCACGAGTCGGCCCGCTCCAGGCCTGCCACCAGGTGAGCCCGGGTCGGGTCCGCCATCGCCCACAGCCCGAAGGCGGCGTCGACATGGAGCCAGCCGGAGCGATCCGCTACCCAGTCGGCGACAGCGTCGAAGGGGTCGAAGGCACCGGTGTTGACCTCTCCCGCCTGGGCGCACACCAGTACCGGACCGTCGATGTCGGGGAGGTGGTCGGGGAGGATGCGCCCCTGATCGTCGCTGGGGACGATGACGACGCGGTCACGACCCAGGCCGACGAGGCCCAGCGACTTGCGCAGCGTGCTGTGAGCCTGGGCGCCGATCACGACCGGGATCTCCGGGGCGCCGAAGAGACCGTCGGCGGGTACATCCCACCCGAGCCGCGCCAGCAGGGCATCCCGGGCGGCGGCCAGGGCACAGGCGTTGGCCTCGGTGGCGCCGGTGACGAAGGCCACGCCGATCCCCTCGGGGAGGCCGAGCAGGTCGGCGAGCCAGCCCCGCACCACGTCGTGGAGTTTGGCCGCCACCGGCGACATCACCGGCAGTGCGGCGTTCTGGTCCCAGGCGGCCGCCAGCCAGGCGCCGGCCAGCGCCGGGGGCAGCGTCGCCCCGTTGACAAAACCGAAGTAGCGGGCCCCGGTGGTGGCGACGGTGGCCGGGCTCCCCACGGTGTCGAGCAGCCGCAGCGTGTCCACGGCGCCGGCGCCGCTGTCCGGCAGCGGTTCGTCGAAGGCCCGCAACCCGGCGAGGGCCTCGGGGCCCGGAGAGACCCGGCGGCTGTCCACGGTGGCGGCGTACCCCAGGGCGAGGTCGGCTGCCTCACGGAGCAGGGCCAGGTCGTCGTCGAGGTCTCGGCCGGATGGCTGCTGGGCACTCACAGCGGAGACTCTATCGAAGACGTCCGATACCGTTGGCTCCCCCTTTCGCCCCGGCCTGCCGCTCCGACGGGACAAACGGCGCATGGGACGCCGGAATAGGCCATACTCTACGGATGCAGACAATTACGTGGAAGGGCCGGCTCGGGCCGCTGGAACTGATGGCGTCCGAGCACACGTTTCTGCCGTCGACGATATCCCATCTCGTCGCCGGCGAATTAGAGGTGCGGGAGGGGGACACCGTCATCGACGTCGGGTGCGGCACCGGGATCCTTGGGATCATCGCCGCCAAGTTGGGGGCGGAGAAGGTGTACTGCGTCGACGCCAGCCCGGATGTGGTCGACATCGGGAGCCGCAATGCGCTCACCCATGGTGTCGCCGACCGGATGGAGTTCTTCCAGGGAGACCTCTTCTCGCCGTTGCCGGCGGGCATCAAGGCCGACGTGATCATCGGTGACGTCTCGGGCATTCCCGACGACCTCGCCGCCGACAGCGGCTGGTTCCCTTCCAAGACCGGAGGCGGGCCCCGCGGGTCGGAGTTGCCGATGCGGATGTTGCGCGACGCCCGGGCCTGGCTCAGCGACCGGGGGCGGCTGCTGCTCCCCACAGGGACGTTGCAGGACGAGAACGCCATCCTCGAGGCCGCCCGCAGCGCCTTCGCCAGCCTGCGCAAGCTCACCGACCGGATGATCCCGCTCCCCGGCGCCCTCGCCGACGCCGCCAGCATCGCCAAGCTCAAGGAGAGCGGCGTGGTGAACCTGATCCCGAGGGGCTCCCGCTACATGTGGGAGGCTCGGGTGTGGTGCGCCTCCGACAAGGACGAGGCTCTCGCCACCTGACCTCACGCCGCCAGGCACATCACGACGAACCCTGGGTTCCCGACGACGCTCAGCGACGTCCACGGCCCAAAGTTCGGGCGCGGTCACGAACCCTGGGTTCCCGACGACGCTCAGCGACGTCTACAGCCCAAAGCTCGGGCGCGGTCACGAACCCTGGGTTCCCGACGACGCTCAGCGACGTCCACGGCCCAAAGTTCGCAAGGCGCCGCCGAGCCGGCCGATCAGGCCCGACCGCCTTCGACGAGCGCCTCGATGACCGCCCCCATGAACGCCCTGCCGGTCGACCCGTCGATGGCGCGGTGATCGTAAGACAGGCTGAGCGGTAGCTCCCTGCCCACCACGATCTCGCCGTCGCGCACCACCGGGCGGGGATCGGCCCGACCCACCGAGAGGATGGCCGTCGTCCCGTAGGGAACGATGGGGGTGCCGTAGCGGCCGCCCACCGCACCGATGTTGGACAGGGTGAACGTCTGGCCGCGCAGCTCGTCGGGCCGGGCGCTGCGCTCACGGGCGGCGGCGGCGAGCCGGACGATCTCGGCGCCCAGCTCGGCCGTACCCAGCGAGGGTGCCTCCCGTACCACCACCACCATGAGCCCTTCGGGGGTGTCGACGGCGACGCCGATGTCGTAGTGGAGCTTGTGGACGATCTCGTCGCCGGCGACCGATGCGTTGAAGTCCGGGTACTCCACCAGCAGCGGCAGCAGGTGACGGATGATCAAGGCCTCCAGCGGCACCCTCGGCTCGGTCGCGGCCCGTGCGGCGAGGAGGGCGGTCGCATCGGCCTCGCCGTAGGTGGTGACGTGGGGGATCTCGCGCCAGGAGCGGGCCAGGTTCTCTGTGATGGCGCGCCGTACCGGGCTCATCCTGACCCGCCGGACCGGCCCGGCGGACGTCGCTGCGGCAGCGGCGGCACGCACGTCGTCCTCGACGATGCGCCCACCCGGCCCCGAGCCGGCCAGGTCGGAGACGTCGACTCCCAGTTCGGAGGCGAGGCGCCGTACCGCCGGCAGCATCTGCGGCCGTGAAGGGATGGTCTCGACGGCATCATCGAGCCGGCCCACGATGGGCGCCACCTCGGTGGCCGAGGCCGCCGCCGCAGGCGCCGCCGACGGCTCCCACGTCTCGCCCTCGTCGCCGACTACGGCGAGCAGTGCCTCCACCTCGATGCGCTCGCCCTCGGCGGCGCCCTGGTGCAGCAGCACCCCGGCGACGGGCGAGGGGATGTCGACGATGGCCTTGTCGGTCTCCACCTCGACCAACGGTTCGTCGAGCCCGACCGCCTCGCCGACGGCGATGTACCAGGAGACGATGGTGCCCTCGGTGAGGCCCTCGCCGATGTCGGGGAGATGGAACTCGGTGGCCACGGTCACCCTCCCATGGTGCGCTCGACGGCGTGGATGATGCGTTCGACGGTGGGAAGGTAGTGCCGCTCGGCGCGCCGCAGCGGCACCACGACGTCCCACCCGGTGACCCGCTCCACGGGGGCCTGGAGCGAGTAGAGGGCCCGCTCGCCGATGCCGGCGGCGATCTCGGCACCGAGCCCGCCGGTGCGGGGGGCCTCGTGCACCACCACGGCCCGGCCGGTGTGCTCCACCGACGCCACCACGGTGTCGATGTCGAGGGGCGACAGCGTCCGCATGTCGACGGCGGCGGCGGACACGCCCCGCTCGGCGAGGGCGGCCACCGCGGCCCGTACTTCGCGCATCATCGACCCCCAGCCGACAAGCGTGACGTCGTCGCCATCGGCCACCAACTCGGCCTCACCTATGGGCACCTGGAAGGCATCGTCGGGGACGTCTCCCTTGACGGAGCGGTAGAGGCGGATCGGCTCGAGGAAGATCACCGGGTCGGGGTCGGCGACAGCGGCCAGCAGGAGGCCCTTGGCGTCGTGGGGCGTCGACGGGACCACCACCTTGAGGCCGGGAGTGTGCACGTAGATGGCTTCCATCGACTCGCTGTGGTGCTCGGCGGCGCCGATGCCGGCCCCGTAGGGGATGCGGATCACCAGCGGGGCGGTGAAGCGGTGCCGGGTGCGGTGCCGGATGCGGGACACCTGGTTGACCACCTGGTCGAAGGCGGGATAGCTGAATCCCATGAACTGGATCTCGGCGATGGGCCGCAGCCCGGCGACGGCCATGCCGAAGGCGGCGCCGACGATGCCCGATTCGGCCACCGGGGTGTCGACGACCCGCTCGGCGCCGTGACGCTCCAACAGCCCGTCGGTGACGCGGAAAACGCCCCCGGTGGCGCCCACGTCTTCGCCGAGGAGCACTACGGACGGGTCGGCCAGCGCCAGGTCGAGGGCGTCGTTGAGCGCCTGGGCGATGTTGCGCTCGGTCATGTCGCCTCCGCCTGGGAGCGGCGCCGCTGCTCGAGCAGCGGGAGGGTGGGCTCGGCGAAGACGGCGTCGAAGATCTCACCGGCGTCGAAGGCGGCAAGCGCCTCCGCCTCGGCGACGGCGGCCTCCACCTGCCCGGAGGCGCCGGCGACGACCTCGTCCTCCCATGCCTGGTCCCAGGCCTCGTGGGCCTCCAGGTAGAGGCGCACCCGCTGCAGCGGGTCCCGGGCCCGCCACTCGGCGGTGGTCTCGTCGGTGCGGTAGCGCCCGGCGTCGTCGGCGGTGGTGTGGGCGCCGATGCGGTAGGTGACCGCCTCGATCAGCGTCGGTCCCTCCCCGGCCCGGGCCCGGGCCACCGCCTCGGTGGCGGCGGCGTGGACGGCGAGCAGGTCGTTGCCGTCGACACGGACGCCGGGGATGCCGTAGGCGTCCGCCTTGGCGGCGATGGTGGCCGAGGCGGTCTGCCGCTCGGTGGGCATCGAGATGGCCCACCCGTTGTTCTCGCACACGAACACGGTGGGTGTGGCGTAGACGCCGGCGAAGTTCATCGCCTCGTGGAAGTCGCCCTCGGAGGTGGAGCCGTCGCCGAAGAACGTCATGGCGACGGCGCCGCTCCCCTTGAGCTTCTCCGCCCACCCCAGGCCGACGGCGTGGATCATGTGGGCACCGACCACGATCGACGGCGGCAGGACGGTGACATCCTGGGGGACGTGGCCTCCCCGCTCGTCTCCGGTGCGCCCCAGGATGAGGTTGACCCAGGGGTAGCCGTGGTGCCACATGGCGGCGGCATCCCGGTAGGTGCCCACCAGCCAGTCCCCAGTGGCCAGCGCCGCGGCCGCCCCGATCTGTGCCGCCTCCTGCCCCTCGAACTGGGCGTACGTGGCGAGCCGGCCCTGCCGCTGCATCGCCGTGCACTTCCGGTCGTACGTCCGCGCCTCCACCATGGCGCGGTACAGGTCGCGCACACCGTCGATCGCCAATGGGCTGTCGCCGAGCAGTGCACCGTCGGGGCCGAGCAGCCGCGCCGGCTCGTCGGGCAAGGGAGCAGTCGACATCGCCGGGAGCGTAGTGCTCAGATGGCTGCAGTTCACGATTCCCGCCGCCCGCCGAAGACGCGGCAACTTGAACCTATCAGACGCACGACGATCTACCTCGACGCAGACTTGGACGCGAGGCTCAAGCTCTAGGCGGCCCGGCAACCCCTGCCGGTGGCTGTGCTGATCCGCGGACTCGACTGAGGCCAAGCGGCATCGCCCGCGCCCTACGGCTCGACTGCGGCCTCCGCTTCCCAGTCGGCCTCGGCCAGCACCGCAAGGCGCCAGCCGCGGACGGAGTTGATGAAGGCGGCGGCTCGAGCGGCCTCGACGTCTTCGACGGTGAGCACCCGCTCATGGAGGACTCCTTGCTCGAGGAGAACGCGCCGCATCACGCCGGGAAGGCAACCCGACGCCAGCGGGGGGGTCCACCAGACGCCGTCGAGGAGCAATGCGACGTTGCCGATGGTGAATTCGGTGATCTCGTCCCGCTCGTTGACGAGAAGCACTTCGTCGGCGCCGGGGTGCCGCTTGAGACGGTCGTCGTAGACGCTACGCAACGTCGTCTTGTGGAAGAGGAACCGGTTGTCGGAGGACACCGGGTCGTCGGACACGGCAAAGCGCACCACCTCTCCCCCGTCACCACCGGGCCCTGCCTGGAACGGTGTGGTGAGCGGGACCGCTTCGATCTCGACACAGCCCTCACGGCCCGCCGCCACCCGGATCCGTTGCGGCCCGCCAATTGCCTCCACCTCGGCGGACACCTCCTTGGCGACGGCATCGACGTCCACGGCGAACCCGAAGTACCACGCCGACTCGGCGAGTCGCTCCATGTGCTCGGCCTCGAAGAGCACGCCGGAGCCCGGTTCGAAGCGCATCGTCTCGACCAGGGAGAACTCCGGACGGCGCTCGACGAGGAGCTGCGCCTTGAGCCGGGCCTCGGCGTATTCGGCGCCGGTGAGCGAGTCCCAGGTGATCCCCCCGCCTGTCCCGTACACCGCGGTGCCCTCGGCGTGGTCGACGGTGACGGTGCGGATGGCGACGTTGAACACCGACCGGCTGCCGCCGTCCGGGGTGGGCGCCACGTACCCCACCGACCCGCAGTAGACGCCGCGGGGGTCGCCCTCGAGGCCGGCGATGATCTCCATCGTCGACGCCTTGGGGGCGCCGGTGACCGACCCGGAGGGGAAGAGGGCACGGAAGATGTCGGCGACGCCGGTGCCGGGACGGGTCCGGGCAGAGATGCGGGAGGTGAGCTGCCACAGGGTCTCGTAGCGCTCCAGGGCGAACAGTTCGTCCACCTCGACCGAGCCGAACTCGGCGATGCGGCCCATGTCGTTGCGCAACAGGTCGACGATCATCAGGTTCTCCGCCCGGTCCTTCTCCGAGGCGCGTAGCTGCTCGGCGAGGAGCCGGTCCTCGGCGGCCCAGCGGCCGCGGCGGATGGTGCCCTTCATCGGGCGCGTCTCGATGCGGTCGCCGGTCCGGCTGTAGAACAGCTCCGGGGAGGCGCTGGCGACGGCGAACCTGCCGGTGTCGAGGTAGGCGCCGAAGGCGCCGCGTTGTGCTGCCAGCAGGTCGCGGTACAACTCCTCGGCGTCCCCGGAGAACGAGGCGTCGAGGCGGAAGGTGAAGTTGACCTGGTAGGAGTCCCCGTCCTCGATGGAGCGGCGGATGGAGTCGACGGCGGACGCATGGGCTTCGGCACCGACACTGGTGCGCCAGCGGGAGATGTGATAGGGAGCCGGCGTGACCGATCGGGGCGGATACGACACGGCGGGGACGCTACCCCGGAACAGCCCGAACCAGAGCAGCGGAGGGCCTCCGAGCCGGCGCTCGGCGACCTGCAGGGCGGGGTCGAAGCCGGGTGCCGCCTCGTAGGCGACATAGCCGCCGGCCCACAGCCCGCTGCCCACCGCACGCTCCACGGCGTGCAGCGCCGGAAGCACCTGGCCGGGGTCGTCGGCGACGATCTCGTCCACGGGGGACACCAGCGTGAACGACCGACCACCCCCGAGCGAGACGTCGTCGAATCGGGCGCGGATCACGCTCTGACCCTACAGACTCCGCAACCGATTGCGTTCCCCGGAATTGTCACACCCCGGCACCAGGATACGAACACACGTTCGCTGCGGAGGATACGATGGGAGGGGTAGAGTGGATGTCATGGTCACCCCAGGGACCGACCCGATCCCCATGTCATGGGCCGAATACGAGGCGTTGCCCGACGACCTGCGCGCCGAGTACGTCGACGGGATGCTGGTGATGGCGCCGGCACCTTCCGGCCCCCACCAGGACATATCGCTCGCACTCGCCACTGTGATCAAGTCGGCGCTGCCGGATGGGACACGTGTGCGCGTCGCCTGGGGATGGAAACCAAAGGACGACGAGTTCATCCCCGATGTCATCGTCTTCGACGACGGCGGTGAGGCCACGAGGCTCACCGAGACTCCCCATCTCGTGGTGGAGGTCCTTTCGACGGATCGTTCCGCCGATCTGGTGCGCAAGTTGACGAAGTATGCCCAGACCGACCTCCCCCGCTATTGGGTGATCGATCCGGAAGGCCCCGAGTTGTTCGTCTTCGAGCGCATCTCCCGAGATGCCTTCGCCGCGCCCCGCCGCGTCGGACCTGATGAAGACGTCGACCTCAACATCGGCTGCACTCGCCTCAGATTGCGGCCCCGGCAGCTTCTCGAGTAGCCGCCACTCAGGACAGGACCGAGTCCAGCTCTTCCTCGGCAACGAGCACGGCGCGGGGCTTGGAGCCTTCGGAGGGGCCGACGATGCCGCGGTTTTCCAGGATGTCCATCACCCGCCCGGCGCGGGCGAAACCGATACGGAGCTTGCGCTGCAGCATCGAGGTGGAGCCGAGCTGGGAGCGCACCACCAACTCGATCGCCTGCCGGACGATGGCCTCTTCCTCGTCGTCGACCTCCTGAGCTGCAGCCTCCGCCTTGGCCGCCACCGCCTCGAAGACCTCCTTGTCGGCATAGCGGGCGTTCTGCTGCTCCTTGACCCAGTCGACGACGGAGTGGACCTCCTTTTCGGAGACGAAGGCACCCTGGATACGCTCCGGCTTGGGGTCGCGGGCGGTGACCACCAACATGTCGCCCAGGCCCACCAGCTTCTCGGCACCCGAACTGTCGAGGATCACCCGTGAATCGGTCTGTGACGCCACCGAGAACGCCAGCCGCGACGGCACGTTGGCCTTGATGACGCCGGTGATGACGTTTACCGAGGGGCGCTGGGTGGCCAGTACGAGGTGGATGCCGACGGCGCGGGCCATCTGGGCGATACGGACGACCGAGTCCTCGACGGCGCGACCGGCGACCATCATCAGGTCGTTGAGCTCGTCGACGATGACGACGATGTAGGGGAAGCGGTCGAAGGCGTCCTCGTCGAGGCCGCCGGCGTCCCAGCGCTCCCGGTAGCTGACGATGTCACGCACTCCGGCGTCGGCGACCAGCTCGTAGCGGCGGTCCATCTCCTGCACCGCCCACTGCAGCGCCTCGGACGCCTTCTTCGGGTTGGTGATGACCCGGGTGAGCAGGTGGGGCACGCCGTTGTACTGGCCCAACTCGACCCGCTTGGGGTCGACGAGGATGAGGCGCACCTCGTCGGGAGTGGCCCGCATCAGGATCGACGTCATCAGGGCGTTGATACACGACGACTTGCCTGCACCGGTGGCGCCGGCGATGAGGACGTGGGGCAGCTCGTCGAGCTTGAGCATGCGGCTGTTGCCGGCGATGTCCTTGCCGAGGCCGATCCTCATCGGGTCGGGGTCGAGGACCGCCTCCCCGTCGGCGAGCACGTCGCCCAGGGTGACCAGCTCGCGGTGGTGGTTGGGGACCTCGATGCCGATGGCGCTCTTGCCGGGTATGGGGGCGAGGATGCGCACGTCGGCGGACGCCATGGCGTAGGCGATGTCGTTGGCGAGGGCGGTGACACGGGAGACCTTCACGCCGGGGGCCAGCTCGATCTCATAGCGGGTAACGGTGGGACCGGGCACGATACGGGTGAGGCGGGCGTCGACGCCGTGCTGGTGCAGCGCATCCTCCAGCTCCACGCCGGCCTGTTCCAGCACGCGCCGGTTGTGGCTGCTGGCCCCGCTGCGCTGCAGCAGCTCCAGCGGGGGAAGCTGGTAACCGTCCGGGGAAGCGGGGCGGGGCGCCGGCCGCGGCGGCTGCTTGGGACGGGGCTGCTTGGGGGCCCGACGCTGCTGGTCCTGGGCGGCGGCCTTGGGCACGGTCTGGGCGCGGGGCTTGGTGCTGGTCGCCCTGGTGGGGGCGACCACCGGGGCCGGCTCGTCAGACTTGAGCGAGAGCCGGGCACGCAGCCAGCGGAAGGTGTCGGCGATGGCGTGGCCGACGTCGCGTACGGTCGCCTTGGTGACCACCAGCGCCCCGACGGCGACGACACCGAACATGACGACGTAGCCGCCCCACAGCCCGATGAGGCGGTGCAGCGGGAAGGCGATGAGCGAGCCGATGGCGCCGCCGCTCTCCATGACCCGATCCATCGACTCCGAAAGCGACAGGCTGCCGGTGGCCAGGTGAAGCATGCCCAGCGTCCCGAAGAAGAGGGTGGCGAGCCCGACGCTGAGGCGGGCGTAGTCGGCCCGGGGCATGGTCCCCACCATGGCCCAGCCGACTATCACCAGCACCAGGGGGACGAACCAGGCCCAGGTGCCGAAGAGGAAGCGCAGGCCCTGGACGGTCCCCGAGCCCACCGGCCCGGCGAGCCCGGCGAAGGCGAGGGCGAGCAGCACGGCGACGACGATGAGAACGAGGCCCCAGACGTCATCCGTCTGGCGGCCGAGCCGCTGGCGCATCCGCTCCTTCATCGCGATCAGCGCTGCGATGAAACCGAACCGCTGCCTCTTCTTTGCAGTTGTAGCGGGTTTTCTGGCCCTGCTCCGCCCCTTGGCCCCGCGGGTCGGCTTCGACCGTGTTGCCATGGGAGCTAGACGCTACACGACTCGGGTCGGGAGACAAACGACTGTCGGGAAGCAAGTGGTACTTGGTACTTGGTATCCGCGACTTACCAAGTACCAAGTACCAAGTACCTCCCCGCCTCGAGCGGAGCCCGCGCGCTCCTGCGGGGCGCCCCTCACACCTCTATGACGATCGGCACCACCACCGGTCGCCGGTTCAAATGCCGCTTCACGGTGCGGCCGGCGGCGGAGCGGACCTTGCGGCGGATGGAGTCGGCGTCGAGGGGGGCGGCGAGCTCTTTCATGCCGGCCGCCACCGCGTCGAGGACCGCCTTGTGCAGCGCCTCGCTGTCATCGGTGACGCCGTGGCTGTCCACCTCGGGACCGATGACGATCTTGCCGTTGTCCATCTCCACCCCCAGGGTGACGATGAGCACACCGTCGTCGGCGAGGTGGCGGCGGTCGCGCAGCACCTCCTCGACGTCGCCGATGCCGTCACCGTCGAGGTAGACGTAGCCGGCAGGAACCGCTCCCCGCTCCACCCGCAGCGCCCCGTCCTCCAGGACCACCCGATCACCGTCGACGCACACCGGCACCTCGGCGACACCGACCGAGCGAGCCAGTCCGGCGTTGGCGGCCAGGTGTCGGTACTCGCCGTGGACCGGGACCACCGCGTCGGGGCGGATCACGTTGTAGAAGGTGAGCAACTCGTCCTGGGCGGCGTGGCCGGAGACGTGCACCGGGGCGTTGCGGCCGTGGTGGACGGTGACCCCGAGCCGCACCAGGTTGTTGATCACCCGGAACACCTTGGTCTCGTTGCCGGGGATGGGCGTCGCCGAGATGATCACGGTGTCGGCGGGCTCCAGCTTGATCTGGCGGTGCTCGCCCTGGGCCATCAGCGACAGGGCGGCGAAGGGCTCACCCTGGCTGCCGGTGCAGATCACGGCGGTCTGCGCCGGGTCGAGGGAGAGCAGGTCGGGCAGGTCGACCACCGAGTCCTGGGGGATGTTGAGCAGGCCCAGGGTGGACGCCACCTCGGTGTTGCGCAGCATCGACCGCCCCAGGAAGGCCATCTTGCGGCCCGAGGCCGCCACGGCGTCGATGGCCTGCTGCACCCGGTGCACGTGGCTCGAGAAGCAGGCGAGGATGACCCGACCCTCGGCATGGGCCACCAGGCGCTCCAGTTCCGGTCCCACCGTCGCCTCCGAGCGGGTGAACCCGGGATTCTCGGCGTTGGTGCTGTCGGTCATCAACAGCCGTACCCCCATGCGCCCGAACCCGGCGAAAGCGCCCAGGTCGGTCACCACCCCGTCGACGGGCGTCGGGTCGAGCTTGAAGTCGCCTGAGTGGACGATGAGTCCCTCGTCGGTGTCGAAGACCACCCCGGTCGCCTGCGGGACGCTGTGCGCCACCCGGACCAGGGCGAAGCGGAACGGCCCTGATTGCGCCCACACGCCGGGTTCGAGGGGGCGCATATCCGGGGTGAGCCCGCGCTCCTCCACCCGGGCGCGGGCCATCTCCACGGTGAGCGTGGTGCCGTACACCGGGATGCTCACCTCCTTGAGGAAGTAGGCCAGCGCCCCCATGTGGTCCTCGTGGCCGTGGGTGATGACGACACACTCGACGTCGGCGGCCCTGTCCAGCACCGACGACCAGTTGGGAAGCACCAGGTCGACACCGAGCATGTCCTCCTCGGGGAACATCAGCCCGCAGTCGAGGAGGGCGATCTTCCCGCCGCACTCGATGGCGGCGCAGTTGCGACCCACCTCCCCGAGGCCGCCGAGAAACGAGATGCTGACACTCATGCGGCGGCCGCCGCCTCCAGCGCCGACACGATCTCGGCCATCGTGGCGTCCGACGCCGGCACCAGCGGCAGGCGGGGGTCACCGACCGGGCCCCAGAACTTCTCCAGCGCGGCTTTGAGCGGCATCGGGCTCGGCTCGAGGAACAGCGCCCGGTACAGGGGGCGCAGGGCGACGTCGATGGCCTCGGCGGTAGCCGTGTCACCGTTGCGGGCCGCGGTCACCAGCCGCTTGAGCTGCGGCCCGGCGAGATGGGACGTCACCGAAATGACTCCCACCCCCCCGGCGGTGCAGATGGGGAGGGTCATGTGGTCCGACCCGGCGTACACCGAGAAACCGGCGGGAACGCGGGCCAGGGTCTCACGGGTCAACTCGATGTCCTCGACGGCGTCCTTGACCCCGACGATGCGGGGGTGCTCGGCTAGCGTCGCCAGGGTCTCCACCTCGATGAGGCGGGCGGAGCGGCTCGGGATGTTGTACACCAGCATCGGCAGCGGGGAGGCATCGGCAATGGCGGTGAAGTGCGCCACCAGGCCCGCCTGCGGTGGCCGGGCGTAGTACGGGGTGACTGCCATGATCCCGTGGACGCCGAGGGAGGCGGCACGCTCGGTGAGTTCGACGGACTCCCTGGTGTTGTAGGTGCCGGTGTTGGCCACCACGCTCATCCTGCCGCCGACGGCGTCGACGGCGGCGGCGAACAGGTCGGCCTTCTCGTCGGCGCTGAGGGCGTACGACTCGCCGGTGGTACCGGCCACGACCACGCCGTCGGAGCCGTTCTCGGCGAGATGGCGCAGCAGTCTGAAGAAGGCGTCGAAGTCGATGGCGCCCGTGGTGTCGAATGGGGTGGCGACTGCGGTGAGCACGTCACCGAAGGCGGCTGGAACCGGTTCCATGGTCCCGACGGTAGCAGCCACCACCGTCACTACCATGGTCCCGGCAACGACCCGAGGGGGATCGATGGCGCAGCAGAACGAGTTCGTCACGGACGCCACCAGCGAGGAGTTCCCTCGCGCCGTTCTCCAGCGCAGCCACGAGGTACCGGTGGTGGTCGATTTCTGGGCGGAGTGGTGCGGCCCCTGCAAGGTCCTCGGTCCCCTCCTGGAAAGTCTGGCGGAGGAGGCCCGGGGCGACTTCGAACTGGTGAAGGTCGACGTCGACTCCAGCCCGGACCTCGCCCGGGAGTTCGACATCCAGGGCATCCCCACCGTGATCGCCTTCCGTGACGGTGCCGTCGCCGGCCGCTTCACCGGCGCCCAGCCCGAGACGCGGGTGCGCCAGTGGCTCGAGGCGATCCTCCCCGATGAGCTCGACATCATGGTGGAAGCCGCCCGTGACGCCGCCCTGGAAGGGGACGTCACCCAGGCGGCGCACATCTTCCAGCAGGTCCTGGACCGTCAAGCCGACCACCCGGACGCCGGCACCGGCCTGGCCAGCCTCATGATCGCCCGTGGCGACACCGACGACGCCCTTATCGTCCTCGGCAGGCTCGCCCCCACCCCCGATGTGGAGCGCCTCCAGGCGGCAGCGCGGCTTTCGGCCTCCCGGGGCGACGATCTCAGCGATCTGCAGGCCGCCGTCGACGCCGACCCGGACGACGAAGGCGCCCGCCTGGCGCTGGCGGCGGCTCTGGCCGGTCGCGGCGAGTTCGAACCGGCACTCGACCTCATGCTCCACGCGGTGCGGGCCCGGGGCGAGCGCTGGGAGGAAGGTCGCCAGGGCATGCTCGACATCTTCGAGGTGCTGGGGAATGAGCATCCGCTTACCTTGACGTATCGGAGACAGCTTGCGAATGCGCTGTTCTGAGTTGGTACTAGGTACTAGGTACTAAGTACTAGGTAGGAGAACGTTGAACACTCAGCTTGCCGTTACTGGTGCAACCGGGAGGCTCGGGGGGCGGGTGGCTCGGTTGGCGGCGGGGCGAGGGATCGCACAGCGACTGGTCGTGCGGGACGCTTCGCGGGCTCCTGCGATTGACGGAGCTTCGGTGGCGGTGGCTGCTTATGACGACTTCGAGGCTGCCGTTGGCGCGTTGGCGGGTGTGGACGTGCTGTTCATGGTGTCCGCCTCCGAGGATCCGGACCGGGTGGGGCAGCACCGGTGCTTCGTCGACGCCGCCGCAGCGGCCGGGGTGGGACACGTGGTGTACACGTCGTTCTACGGGGCGGCGCCCGACGCCACCTTCACCCTCGCCCGCGACCACGCGGCCACCGAGGACCACATCACCGCCTCCGGCATGAGATGGACGTTCCTGCGGGACAACCTCTACCTGGACTTCCTCCCCTATTTCGCCGGTGACGACGGTGTCATCCGCGGGCCTGCCGGCGACGGCCGTCTCGCCGCGGTCGCCCTCGACGACATCGCCGCGGTCGCCGACACCGTGCTCGCCGACCCGGACGCCCACGCTGGCCACACCTACAGCCTCACCGGCCCCGAAGCCTTCACATTGTCCGAAGCCGCCGAGATCACCGCCCGCATCACCGGGCGCCCGGTCACGTTCCACCACGAGACCGTGGATGAGGCATACGCCAGCCGGAAGGAATACGGCGCCCCACGGTGGCAGGTCGACGCCTGGGTGAGCACCTACCTGGCCATCGCCAACGGCGAGCTGTCAGCGGTGACCGGGAACGTCGAGGCCCTCACCGGACGCCCGCCGCTGTCCCTCGAGCAGCTTCTCTCTGGTACTTAGTACTTAGTACTTAGTACTTAGTACGTACTACAGACCCAAGAGGGAGTTGAGCCCTACCGTCACGGCGTCCGGCAATGTGGCCACTCCTCGGATGGCGGCGAGGACGCCGGGCATGAACGAGGAGCGGTCGGTCGAGTCGTGGCGGAGCATGAGGGTCTCGCCCGGGTTGCCCAGGAGCACCTGGTGGTGGGCGAGCATGCCGGGGAGGCGCACCGCGTGCACCGGGACGCCGGCGACGGAGGCGCCGCGGGCACCGGCAAGCAACTCCTCGCCGTCGACCCTGCGTTCCTGACGGCCCCCGGCGGCGGTGATCCCGGCGGCGATGGCGAGCGAAGTTCCCGAGGGGGCGTCGGCCTTGGCGTCGTGGTGCAACTCGACGATCTCGGCGGCGGCGAAGTGCGGGGCGGCGATCTCGGCGAGCCGGGCCAGCACGACGGCGCCCACGGAGAAGTTGGGAACGATCAGGCAGCGGGCATCCCCCCCGCTCCCCCACAGCTCGCCAACGGCGGCGATGCGGCCGGTGTCGAAGCCTGAGGTGCCCACCACGGTGTGGAGCCCGGCGGCGCTCCAGCGCCCCAGGTTGGCCATGACCACGTCGGGGGTGGTGAACTCGACGACCACCTCGGCGGCGGCAACCGCGGCGGGATCGTCGCCTGCGGTGAGGCCGGCCACCTCGGCGCCCGGGCTGCCCGGGTCGTAGGCGGCCACCAGTTCCAGGTCTGCCGCCGCTGCGACCGTCTCGGAGACCAGCCGACCCATCCGGCCGGCCGCTCCGGAGACGGCCACCCGGGTCACGCCACGAACTCCTCGAACTCCTCGGCCTGGAACGGGCCCACCGCTCCCAGCACGTAGGGCCCGGAGAAGACGTCACGCACCACCGCCAGCACGTCGTCGGCGGTGACCGCCTCGATGCGGGCCACGATGTCGTCGACGGAGAGGTGCTCGATGCCGGTGAGCTCGTTGCGGCCGAGGCGGGTCATGCGGCTGTTGGAGTCCTCCAGCGACAGCGCCAGGCTTCCCTTGACGTG
>CAZOGW010000059.1:0-18087 GCA_964579415.1 uncultured Acidimicrobiaceae bacterium
CGACGGCGTCGGCACCGCGGTGGCGACCCGTGACCGTGTAGACCCCGGTCACAGGTTCCAGGGACCCAAGCGTCATCCCCCACGGTGCCTTCGCCGACAGCGGCACCTACCATCGCCGGTGTGGCCGATGCCGAACACCCCGGTCCCGCGACGACGACCGACCCCTGGCTGAGGGACGCCGCCGACATCGCGGCAGCCCTCGGCACCGATGCCACCGTCGGGCTCTCGTCGGCGGAGGCAGCCGACCGGTTGCAGCGCCACGGCGCCAACGTGCTCGACGCCGCCGCGGCGGTGCCGGCGTGGCGCAAGCTCGTCGCCCAACTCGCCGACCCGCTCGTCTACCTGCTGCTGGGGGCGGTGGTGGTGTCCCTCGTCGCCTGGCTGATCGAAGGCGGCCACGGCTTCCCCTACGAAGCGGCGGTGATCGTGGTGATCGTCCTCGCCAACGCCGTGCTCGGATACGTCCAGGAGGCCCGCGCCGAGGAGGCGGTGGCGGCGCTGCAGCGCATGACGGCGGCATCCGCCGGGGTGCTCCGTGACGGGCAGGAGACCCGCATCCCCTCCGCCGAGCTGGTGCCCGGCGACATCCTCACCCTCGCCGAAGGCGACGCGGTGGCAGCCGACGCCCGCCTGGTGGAGGCGGCGACCCTGATGGTGGCGGAGGCATCGCTAACCGGTGAGAGCGAGGCGGTCACCAAGCGGGTCGACCGGCTCGACGGGCCCGCCGGGCTGGCGGACCGGGTCAACATGGTCTTCAGCGGCACCGCGGTGACCCGGGGGAGGGGACGCGCCGTCGTCGTCGCCACCGGCATGGCCACCGAGATGGGCCGCATCGCCGCCCTCCTCGGCAGGACCGAGGAGGAGCGCACCCCGCTACAGCGGGAGGTGGAGCGCATCGGGAAGGCACTGGGCATCGCCGTCGTCATCATCGCCGTCGTCGTGGTGGGAGCCATCGTGCTGACCTCGGATCTCTCCACCGCCTCCGACTACGTCGACGTCCTCCTCGTCGGCGTCTCGCTGGCCGTCGCCGCCGTCCCCGAAGGTCTCCCCGCCATCCTCTCTCTGGTGCTGGCGCTGGGGGTGCAGCGCATGGCGCAGCGCAACGCCATCGTCAAGAAGCTCTCATCGGTGGAGACGCTGGGGTCGGCCTCGGTGATCTGTTCCGACAAGACCGGCACCCTCACCCGCAGCGAGATGACCATCGAGAAGCTGGTCACCCCCTCCGGGGAGATCGACGTCACCGGCACCGGCTACCGACCCGATGGTGAGATGCTCGTCGCCGGCGCTCCGCTGGATGACGAGGTGCTGCTGGCCGAGGCGAGGTACCTGGTCGGCGGTGGCAGCCTCGCCAACGACGCCGTACTGCGCGAGGAGAACGGCGAGTGGGTGATCCAGGGCGACCCTACCGAGGCCGCCTTCCTGGTCGCCGAAGTCAAGCTGGGGCTCACCGAGCGGCGCACCGCCCGCTTCGACCGGGTGGGGGAGATCCCCTTCACCTCGGAGCGCAAGCTGATGACCACCCTCGAAGCCGATGCAGAGCGGGAGGGACGCATCGATGTCGTCACCAAGGGGGCGCCCGACGTGCTGGTGGCGCGCTGCACCCACGAGCGGGTTGCCGGCGAGGAGGTACCCCTCACCGAGGCGCGGCGCGACGAGATCCTGGCGACGGTGGAACGCCTTGCCGGCTCGGCCCTACGCACGCTCGGTGTCGCCTACCGGGCGCTGCCCCATCACAGCGACGCCATGCCTGACGGCGGGCCCGACGAGTCGGTGGAGCGTGAGCTGGTCTACCTGGGCATGGTGGGCATCATCGACCCGCCCCGCACCGAGGCCGGCCTCGCCATCGCCGAGGCGCAATCGGCAGGGGTGCGCGTCGTGATGATCACCGGCGACCATCCGCTCACCGCGGCTCGCATCGCCGGCGACCTCGGCATCACCGGCGACGGTGACGCCACGGTGCTGGCGGGCCCGGATCTGGAGCGCCTCGACGAGGCTGCCCTGGCCGATGCGGTGTCGGGGACGTCGGTGTACGCCCGGGTGGCGCCGGAGCACAAGCTACGCATCGTCGACGCCCTCCAGTCCCGGGGCCACATCGTCGCCATGACGGGGGACGGCGTCAACGACGCACCGGCGCTGAAGTCGGCCGACATCGGCGTCGCCATGGGGATCACCGGCACCGACGTAACCAAAGAGGCGGCGGACATGATCCTCGCCGACGACAACTTCGCCACCATCGTGGCCGCGGTGAGCGAGGGGCGGGCCATCTTCACCAACATCCGCAAGTTCCTCCGCTTCCTACTGTCGTCCAACATCGGTGAGGTGATGACGATGTTCCTCGGCGTGGTGTTCGCCGGGTTCATCGGCCTCTCCGACGCCGGGGGAGCGGTGGCGGTGCCGCTGCTGGCCACCCAGATCCTGTGGATCAACCTGCTCACCGACTCGGCGCCGGCGCTGGCCATGGGTGTCGACCCGCCGCCCGACGACGTGATGCAACACCCGCCCCGGCGTCTCACCGACCGCATCATCGACCGTCGCATGTGGGTGGGCATCGTCTGGGTGGGCACGGTGATGGCGGCGGTGACGCTGCTCGCCCTCGACTCACGCCTCCCCGGCGGCCTCATCGAAGGGGACGGCGGCATCGTCGAGGCGCGCACCATGGCCTTCACCACCCTGGTGATGGCACAGCTCTTCAACTGCTTCAACGCCCGGTCTGACAGCACCAGCGCCTTTAGCCACCTCTTCGTCAACAGATGGCTGTGGGGTGCCATCGCGCTGTCGCTCATCCTCCAGCTGGCGGTGGTGCAGCTCCCCCTGCTCAACGCCGCCTTCGGGACCACCCCGCTCGACCTCGCCGGCTGGCTCACCTGCCTGGCACTGTCAAGCATTGTGTTGTGGGCCGATGAGCTTAAGAAGCTGGTAGAGAGGTGGGTCAGGGGGCGCAAGTGAGGACCGGCGCGGGGAGGTACTTGGTACTTGGTACTTGGTATCCGCAACTACCAAATACCTCCCCTCTCGGAATACGCCCGCGCTGGTCACGGTTTCCCTGGCATAAGTAGTTGCAGCCTTCAACTATATTGATGCCGCACCGGGAAACGAGGCCAAGAAACCATGCAATTCGGGATCATGAGCGTCGGGGACGTCACCGCCGACCCCACCACCGGGCGCACGCCGAGCGAGGCGGAGCGCATCCGGGCGATGGTCGCCATCGCCCTCAAGACGGAGGAGGTGGGCCTCGACGTCTTCGCCACCGGCGAGCACCACAACCCGCCGTTCGTGCCGTCGTCTCCCACCACCATGCTCGGCTACATCGCCGCCCGCACCGAGCGGATCATCCTGTCGACCTCGACCACCCTCATCACCACCAACGACCCGGTGAAGATCGCCGAGGACTACGCCATGTTGCAGCACCTCGCCGGCGGTCGCGTCGATCTGATGCTGGGGCGGGGCAACACCGGACCGGTCTACCCCTGGTTCGGTCAGGACATCCGCCAGGGCATCAACCTCGCCATCGAGAACTACCACCTGCTCCACCGGCTGTGGCGTGAGGACGTCGTCGACTGGCAGGGCAAGTTCCGTACCCCGCTGCAGGGGTTCACGTCGACGCCGCGGCCGCTCGACGATCTCCCCCCCTTCGTGTGGCACGGCTCCATCCGCAGCCCCGAGATGGCCGAGCAGGCCGCTTATTACGGTGACGGGTTCTTCGCCAACAACATCTTCTGGCCCAAAGAGCACTTCCAGCAACTCATCGGGCTGTACCGCACCCGGTTCGAGCATTACGGCCACGGCAGCGCCGACCAGGCCTATGTCGGGCTGGGTGGGCAGGTGTTCATGCGCCAGAACTCCCAGGACGCCATTCGCGAGTTCCGGCCCTACTTCGACGTGGCCCCCGTCTACGGTTACGGCCCGTCGCTGGAGGAGTTCATGAAGGAGACCCCGCTGGTGGTGGGCAGCCCGCAACAGGTGATCGAGCGGACCATGCAGTTCCGTGACGACTTCGGCGACTACCAGCGCCAACTCTTCCTGATGGACCACGCCGGGCTTCCCCTCGACGTGGTGCTGGAGCAGATCGAGATCCTCGGCGCCGAGGTGGTACCGGTGCTGCGCCGGGAGACGGAGTCCCTGCGGCCCGCTCACGTGCCGGCAACGGCTCCCACCCACGCCCAGCGCCTCGCCGCACGCAACGCCGCCGCCGCCCCGCTGCTCGGTGTCGAGGAGGTGGCCCGATGAGGCAGCTCACCCTCGCCGTCGTGTCCGCCGGCACCGGCAAGCCCTCTTCCACCCGGCTGCTCGGCGACCGCATCTCCGCCTCCACGGCGCGGATGCTCTTCGACGAGGGGATCGAGGCCACGGTCGAGGTGATCGAACTGCGCGACGTCGCCCAGGAACTGGCCGGCGCCATGGTCACCGGCTTCCCCACCGGGGCGCTGCGTACCGCGGTGGAGACGGTGAAGGCCGCCGACGGGGTCATCGCGGTGACGCCGGTCTACAACGCCTCCTACTCCGGCCTGTTCAAGAGCTTCTTCGACGTGCTGGAGCAGGGCGCCGTCGAAGGCAAGCCGGTGCTCATCGCCGCCACCGCCGGCACCGAGCGCCACTCGCTGGTCCTCGACCACGCCCTGCGGCCCCTCTTCGCCTACCTGAAGGCGGTGGTGGCGCCCACCGGGGTCTACGCCGCCACCTCCGACTGGGGCTCCGACGGGGAGGGCGCCGACGGCTCGCTGACCGACCGCATCGACCGGGCTGCCCGCCAGCTCACAGCCCTGCTCGCCGGGGCCGCCCCCGGTCGGGTCGACGACCCCTACGCCGACATCGTCCCCTTCGCCGAATTGCTTGCCGACAACGGGTGATCGGGCGTTCAATCCAATCCGGCGCCGGGGAGGTACTTGGTACTTGGTATTTGGTATCCGCGCCCACCAAGTGCGAAGTACCAAGTACCTCTCGCCTTGCTGGAGCGTCACACTCCCCGGATGTGTCCCGGTGGCTAGCTGGGCCTAACCGCCAGAACGGGGACCGGGGAGTCCATCAGGATGTCGTGGGCGTTGGATCCGAGGAGGAACTTACCCGCCGAGGTGCGCTTGCGGAGGCCGATAACGATGAGCTCGGCGTCGAAGTCTTCGGCGGCGAGGACCAGGTCCTTGGCCGGGTCGTTGCCCCGCACGTAGTTGTGGATGGTGTACTCGACACCGCTGGCGGCGAGCTCGGCGTCGACGCGGCGCAGGTCCTCGTCACTCTCGATGACCTCGGCGTCGTCACGTGCCCCGCCGTGCAGCGAGTGCACCACGACCAGCTTGGTGTTGCGCAGCTTGGCTTCGGCGATGGCGCTGGCCAGGGCCGCCTTCCCCCGCTTGGACGACAGGTAGCCGACGATCACGCTCATGGATGACCCCTCCTAGGACTTGTTGCCGCCACAGTAGGGGAACCGGAGCATTCCCGGCCAGAGGCATAGGGCGCAGCGCGCCGGGGGCGCATGTCCCGGGCTTCCCTACAGCGCGGCGTGTTGTGTAAGGTGCAGCGGTCCTTCGCCTCGTCACAGGGCAGCCGCACGCCCGCGGCGGGGGACATCCGAGGAGTCGATTGCCGTGAAGAACCTGGGCTGGCGGGCGGTGGTGTCCCTCATCGTGGTGACCGCCGCCGCGGTGCTGGTGTTCATCCAGCCGGCCCGGCTCGGCCTCGACCTGCGAGGCGGCACCCAGATCGTGCTCGAAGCCGAGGACACCGACCGCACCGCCGTCGATGACGACGTGATGTCCCGCACCGTCGAGGTGATGCGACGCAGGGTGGACGCCCTCGGCGTCACCGAGCCCACCTTGCAGCGCTCCGGCGACCGGCGCATCATCGTGGAGCTTCCCGGGGTGAGCGATCCCACCGAGGCTGCGGAGGTAATCGGCCGCACCGCGCAGCTCGCCTTCCGGCCCGTCATCGACGCCGGTCCGGACGTTCCGCAGCCGGCGGAGGGGGATGACACCCTGCTGGTGCACGACGAGGACGGGCTCCCCTTGTTGGTGGGGCCTCCGGCCGTCACCGGCGAATCGGTGCAGTCCGCCCAGGCAGTGTTCCAGCAGGCAGGTTCTCCGTGGGCCGTCGACGTCGAGTTCCAGGGCGCCGGTGCCGACGACTGGACCGCGCTGACCGCCCAGGCCGCCTGTGCCGCGCCCGGCGAGCCGCAGCGCCGTATCGCCATCGTGCTCGACACCGAGGTGATCTCCTCGCCGCAGGTCGATCCCAGCGTCGCCTGTGGACAGGGTATCCCCGGTGGCAGCACCATCATCACCGGCAACTTCGACCAGGAGGGCGCCGAGGACCTTTCGTTGCTGATCCGGGCCGGCGCCCTGCCGGTCCCGGTGATCACCGTCGAGCAGCGCACCATCGGCCCCACCCTCGGCGAGGCCGCCATCGCCGCCAGCCTGCAGGCGGCGATCCTGGGCGCCGCCATCACCCTGATCTACATGATCGCCTACTACCGGCTGTTCGGTGTGGCGGCAGCCATCGCGCTCATCCTCTACGGGCTCATCGCCTACGCCGCGTTGCTGGCGATCGGGGCGACCCTCACCCTCCCCGGCATCGCCGGTTTCGTGCTCGCCATCGGCATGGCGGTGGATGCCAACGTGCTGGTGTTCGAACGCGCCAAAGAGGAGTTCGCCGACGGCCTACCGGTGCGAGCTGCGTCCCGGGCCGGCTTCGAGCGCGCCTTCAGCGCCATCGTCGACTCCAACGCGACCACGGTCATCGCCGCCATCCTGCTGTTCTTCTACTCCACCGGCGCGGTGCGCGGCTTCGGTGTCACCGTCACCGTCGGTGTCATGGTGTCGATGTTCACCGCCCTGGTGGTCACCCGCGTTCTCATCGAGGCGCTGCTGCTGTCGAAGAAGGCGGTGGCCAACCCCAACCTCCTCGGCTTCGGCGTCGGCGGCCGGTTCCGCCGATGGCTGTCCACCAGCGGCCCCGACCTCATGGGCCGGTCCCGTCTCTGGTTCACCATCGCCGCCGTCGCCATGGTCCTGTCGATCGCCGGTGTGGCGATCAAGGGCCTGTCGTTCGGCCTGGAGTTCTCCGGAGGCCGACTCCTCGAATACAGCACCGCCCAGCCGGTCGACCTCGACGAGCTGCGGGCGGAGTTGGCCGGCGAGGGGCTGGCCAGGTCGATCGTCCAGGAGTCCGGGGAGGGCAACCTGGCCATCCGCACCCCCGAGCTCACCGAGGACGAGTCCGCCGCGGTGCTGGACGCGGTGGAACGGCTCGGAGGCTCTGCAGAGCTGCAGCGCGACGAGTTCATCGGGCCCACCATCGGCGCCGAGCTGCGGCAGCGGGCCCTCATCGCCCTCGGCATCGCCCTGGCGGCACAGCTCGTCTACCTGGCGTTCCGCTTCCGCTGGACCTACGCCACCTCGGCGGTGGGCACCATGGTCCACGACGTGCTCATCCTCATCGGCGTGTTCGCCTGGCTGGGCAAGGAACTCGACGGTGTGTTCCTGGCATCCCTGCTCACCGTGGTGGGCTATTCGGTCAACGACAAGGTCGTGGTCTTCGACCGGATCAGGGAGAAGTGGCACGACGCCGGCTATCTGGACACCCTGAAGAAGGTCGCCAACGACGCCTGCCTGCAGACCCTGCCCCGCACCATCAACACCGGGCTCGGCGCCCTCTTCATCCTGTTCGCCCTCTACCTGCTCGGTGGCGACACCCTCAGCGACTTCGCCCTGGCGCTCCTCGTCGGCATCCTGGTCGGCACCTACTCCTCGGTCTGCGTCGCCGCCCCCACCGCCCTCCAGCTGGAGAAGTGGGCGGGCACCGACCAGCAGCGCCCCGCGGCGCCGCCGCCCAAGAAGAAGTCCACCAGCAGTTCCCGGCCGGTCGGCTCCACCAGGGGCGCTTCGGGTCGCCGCCCCGCCCCCAAGCCCTCGAGCCGCAAGAAGAAAAGGTAAGCACGTACTACGTACTACGTACTACGTGAAGAACCGCGACGACGTAGATGCCCCGGGCTGGCCTCTTCGTGGGGTCGATTTTGTAGCGGGCCGGAGGTCTGTGCGCGTGATACATCGCCAGACGTAGTACGTTGCCGCACCGAGATCAGCCTTAGCGCGTGATCGTCGCGTGCTCCACCACCGTGACGTCGCCGAACCTTGCCGCCACGGTGACGCGTTCGGCGCCGGGGGGGATATCGGCGGCGGGGATGGAGAAGTCGAAGCCGGAGAGCAGCAGGTTGTCGCTCTTGAACCATCCCACCACGTCCTTGCGCTCCAGGTTGGGTGCTCCGTGGTAGGCGAGGTGGTCGCCGAAGAACACCATCAGCTCGGAGGGGGTCTCCTTGGCGCTGGTGTCGCCCGACCATCCCTTGACCCGGAAGCGGTCACTGTCGCCGTCGACCTCGCTGACGTCGATGACGACCCGGCGCGACGACAGGGGCACGACCTCCAGCTCCTCGCCGTCGGCGTCTCGCAGCACGAGGGGCGCCACGGTGCCGCTCGACGCCTGCAACCACCCGCCGCCCGCCACCGGGAGGAGGAGCGTCACCTGGTTCGAGCCGGTGGCGTACGCCTCCTCGGGCACCAGGGCGGAGAAGGTCGCCGTGCCGGCGCCATCGCGGAGGAGGAAGGCGGCGCCGCGCACCGTGTCGTTGACCGCTACCAGCCCGTGCCGTACCTCCATCGTGTCGTCGACGGCGACCCGCCCGGTGAGCACCGTGGGGACACGGCTGACGCCCGGGTCGAGGTCGGCGTAGTCCCCGGCCTGGTCGATCTCGGTCACCACTGCAGAGTCGGTCACCGGAGCCAACACCGAGACGGGGCTGCCTACCAGTGATGCGTAGGGTCCCACCGCGGCAATGTCCGACCACGTGACCCGCTCGGGGATGAGGCCGTAGGTCGCCTCGATCTCGCCGGCAAGTCCGCCGACATCGCCGCCGAGCGCCTCACGGTGGCCGGTGAAGTGGTCGTACTCGTGAGGCCGGCTCTCGGGGAGGCTCGGGTCGAACAGCGACATGCCTGCCATCTGCCATTCCGGTCCCAGCTCGACGTCGAGGACGTCGACGATGGTGGGCAGCACGTCCTCCAGGTAGGCGTTGTACTCGTGGACCTCGCCCCGCTCCTGGCCGGGAACGTGGACGAACAGGGGGACGCGGTACAGGGCGTCCAGGTTGGTGGGCGTCACCCAGCGGCGGTGCTCTCCGGGCATGAAGGAGGCGCCGTGGTCGGCGGTCACCACCACCATGGACTCGTCCCACGTTCCCGACTCCTCCATGGCGTCGAGGATGCGGCCCAGCAGGCGGTCGACGAGGCCGAGCTGGAACAGGTGCCGCTGGAAGCCCTGGGTGGGCACCGCCGGCTCCTCGACCCAGAAGCCGTTCTCCACTCCGGTGACGCTGGAGCCGAGGTCCTCGGGCCTGGCGTACTGGGTGCCCGACGGGTTGGCCTGCCAGGGGATGTGGGGGGCGAGGGCGTGGAGGTAGTGAAGCGTGGGCCCACGGCTCTCGTCCAGGCTCTCGGCGAGTCGCAGCATCTTGTCGATCCACGCCAGCCGCTGGCCCGGTGGGGCCAGCGGAAGGCCGGCGGCGTCGGCCGACTCCCCGCCGCCACCCGAGCCGAGGAAGCCGCCCCACTGGCCGTCGATGGCGGGGAGCTGGTCGCGCACCCACGGGGCCTGGGTGAGGTGACCCCACACCACGGAGGCGTCGAGCAGCATGTCGTAGGTGCCCATCTCGCCCGACGGCGCCGCCGAGACGACGTTCCCCTCGGAGCACACCGAGTTGGGGCAGAGGCTGGTGATGGTCTCCTGGACGTCCATGGCGTGGGAGTCGGCCAGCATGGTGAAGAGGTTGTAGGGGTGGTCGCGTGACGTGGGGCGTGCTCCCTCGGCCAGCTTGCCGGTGAGCAGGATCGGCACGCTGTTGGTGGTGGCGATGGAGTTGGATTGGGCGTTCCGGTACCAGTGGGAACCGGCGGCGAGGCGGGCGAAGTTGGGGAAGAGGGCCTCGTTGATCTCCCCGTCGCGGTCCAGCAGCGAGGAGAGGGGGAACTCGTCGAACACCATGACGACCACCGAGGCCCGGTTGGAGACCTCCACGGTGGCTGCGGCCGCGGCCTCAGGCGTCCACACCAGCTCGGAGGCGTCCGAGACGCCGAGGAACAGCACCGGAGCCGCCACCGCCACCAGCACCAGGAGCCGCAGCCAGCTCCGCACCATGTCCACCCGGGACTCGGCCCACACCACCAGCCCGGCCGCCGCCACCGCCAGCACCGTGGCCAGGTTGTTGTCAGGGAGGGCGTGGCGGAGCAGTGCGGAGGCGGCGATGAATGCGCTGATGGCGAGCAGCGCCCGGTAGGCGACGAGCGAAGCCCGCTCGCCGCCGAGCCGGCGTGCCAGCCAGAGGACCCCGGCGCACACCAGCACCGGGCCGAAGGTGACGACGGCGACGAAGGCGACGATGCGCCCCGGGCCGGCCCTGCCCGCGATGAAGACCTCGGGGTTGTTCCCGTAGAGGTCGAGTATCGGCTGGATCAGCCCGATCCCCAGCAGCCCCCACAACGTGAGCAGCCGCCACAGCATCGACGAGGAGTCGGGCGAGGTCGCCTCAGCGGCAGGTACCTGGGTCACGGAGGGAAAGGTACCCAGTGCCGTGAGCTACAGGAGAGCAACACCGTCCCCCGCGACGGGCTTGATACCAAGTACCCCTGCGTCGTGAAGCCCTTTTGTTCCGCGCTACTCGATTGCCAACGAGATCGGCACGGACAGCGCCTTCGACACCGGGCAGTTCTCCTTGGCGCCCTGGGCCTTCTCGGCCAGGTCCTCGGGGCCGAGGCCGGGTACGTCGGCGCTGAGGGTGAGGGCGCTGCCGGTGATGCCCTGGCCGGGCACGAAGGTGACGGTTGCGGACACCGACAGCGACGCCGGCGGCGTGCCCGCCTGGCCCAGCGCATGCGACAGCGCCATGGCGAAGCAGGTGGCGTGGGCGGCGGCGATGAGTTCTTCGGGGCTGGTCTTGCCGCCGTGGTCTTCCGAACGGGCCTTCCAGTCGACGTCGAAGGTGTCGGCCGCCCCCGAGTCGAGGGTCACGGTCCCCGAACCGGACATGAGATCGCCGCTCCAGCGGGCGCGGGCGGAGGAATCGAGAGCCATCGTGATCCTTTCGTAGAGCCTGACCCGACGATACCGTACCTGCCGTGATCCCTGACCCGTTCAGCCTCCAAGGCCGGTCCGCCCTGGTAACCGGGGCCGGCCGGGGCCTGGGCCGGGGCATGGCGCAGGCTCTGGCAGGCCGGGGCGCCCGGGTGGTGCTGGTGGCGCGCAGCAGCGGCGAGCTCGAGGTCGCCGCCGCTGCGATCGGCGCCGCCGGCGGCGAGGCGGCCTCGCTGCCGTGGGACGTCTCCGACCGGGAACGGCTCGACGCGCTGGCGGGCGAGGCCTGGACGGTGTGGGAAGGGATCGACATCGTGGTGCACGCCGCCGGCGTCGCCCACCGCGCCGGAGCTCTCGACGTCGACGCCGCCCTGTGGGACGCCGTCATCGGGCTCAACCTCACCGCCCCCTTCTTCCTGTCGCAGGCGTTGGCCCGCCGCCAGATCGCAGCCGGCCGAGGCGGATCGCACATCTTCGTCGGCTCCGTCTCCACCTACATCGGGCTACCCGGGGCGGTGCCCTACGGTGCCTCCAAGTCCGGCGTGGCCGGTCTGGTGCGTGGCCTGGCGACGGAGTGGGTGGGGGAGGGCATCCGGGTCAACGGCATCGTTCCCGGCTACTTCCGCACCGCCCTCACCGAGCCCACGTTCGCCGACCCCGACCGATCGGCCTGGGTGCACTCCCGCATCCCCATGGGCCGCACCGGTGAACCCGAGGACCTCGCCGGCGCCGTCGTGTTCCTGGCGTCGGACGCTTCCCGCTACGTGACCGGCCAACTCATCGCCGTGGACGGGGGATTCCTGGCAGGGTAGCGTAGTACGTTGTACGTAGTACGTAGTACGTATCACGTATCACGTAGAGTCGGGGGCCAGCGTGAAGTCCTCGATGGCGGCTGCGGTGCGCAGGGAGCGGTCGAATGCGCCGAAGGGGAATGGTGTTGCCAGGGCGTGCCGTGCCGTCATAGCGCTGGCGAGTTGGACGGCGTCGTAGGCGCGTAGGGGATGCCGGGCGACCAGGCGGGCGGCCGCGGCGATGATGTCAGAGGTCACGCCCATCCGGCTGAAGCGGGTACTGCTCGGGTCGAGGATGTCGGCCTCGAAAGCTCTCACGAGAATGGCGGCGTCCTGCGCGTCCAGCTCGCCGATGCGGTGCTTGCGCCACAGTGCGGCCGGCACCTCGGCGCGTGCCAGTTCGGTGACGATGTAGGGAGGTGCCAGCCGGCGGACCTGCAGGTGACCCTCCTCGGCGACGTACAGCTTCACCAGCGCCGAAGAGTCGAGGAAGGCGGTCACCGGCCTTCGGTGACGAGGTCGGAGAGCGGCGTCCCCCTGGCCGCACGGGCCGCCGCCGCCGCCACGAGATGCGGGTCCGGTGGTGCGATCGCTCCGTCCTGCTGGGCGGCCAGCAATCCGGCCCGAGCGAGGCGCTCACGGATGCGTTCGGCTTCCGATCCGGCGAGGTCGGCGTCCGTTGCTGCATCGAGAAGCAAGGTGACGTATTCGTTCATGGACTTGCCGGCCTCTGTGGCGCACGCCTTCACCCGCTGTATCAGCTCGTCGGGGGCTCGCACCGTGATCTGACTCATGCCTGCATGCTAGCAGGCAGGCATCAGTATCCAGTGTCCACTATCCAGTCCGTGATACGTGATACGTGATACGTGATACGTGATACGTAATACGTAATACGTTACCTGGGAGGTCCGAAGCCGAGCTTTCCCGGGTTCATGATGCCGTCGGGGTCGAGGGCGGACTTGATGGCCTTGAGATAGGGCCACCATTCGCCGTACTGGGGGCGCATGAACCGCCCCAGCTTGACGCCGACGCCGTGGTGCTCGTTGATGACCCCGCCGTGGTCGAGCGAGGTGCGCACCGCGGCGTCCCACAGCCGGTCGTGCAACTCCAACGCCTCGTGCGGGTCGGCGGGGCCGTTGTCGACGTAGAAACGGTCGTAGACCATCACCCCCCAGGGGAACCAGTGCGAGAAGTGGGCGGTGTAGCGGGCGCCGACGTCGGCGAAGCCCTCCTCGACCGTCTTGCGCTTGGCCCGGTACAGGTCGGGCATCTTGTCGAAGGTGCACACCGTGTCCGTGGTGCCGAAGATGGTGGGAGGCGCCGGCGCCTTGCCGTGTGCGTAGGGCTCGTACTTCCCGTCCCACCACGTCTTCGCCGGGCCGGATCCGAGGTCGACGGCGCCGATCTCGTCGACGCAGATCGCCGTGATCGCCTCGGATTCCAGGTCGACGAGGCGTGGGTCGCCGTCGCAGACGACCACCAGCAGCGCCCCGGTGAGTTCGAGGCCGAGGATGCGGTTGAGCTTGTCTCGGTCGGCGGGGTCGTAGAGGCGCATCACCGCCGGGCGCCAGCGCCGGGTCATGATGCGCCGGCCCGCCTCGAGCCCGTCGAACACCGACCCGAACTCGAAGGCGAGGAAGCTCTGCGCCTGCGGCACCGGGTCCATGCGCAGCGTTGCCTGGGTGAGCACGCCGAGGGTGCCTTCGGAGCCGACGAGGAGCTGCAACAGTCCGGGGCCGGCTGCGTGATTGGGTACCGACGGGGTGCTCACCAGCTTTCCCGGAGGCAGCGCCACCTCGGCCTGGAGCACCATGTCCTCGGGCTTGCCGTACTTGGTGGAGCGCACCCCCGAGCCCCGGGCGGCGAGCCAGCCGCCGACGGTGGCGCCGAAGTGGAAGGAGCCCGGTTCGTGGGCCACCGCCAGGCCCAGCGGCTCCAGCGCCTCCTCCAGTTGCGGGCCGGTGACGCCGGCCTCGGCGGTGACGGTGAGGCTGGTGGTATCGATGTCGACGATGCGGTCCATGCGGGTCAGGTCGACGGCGATGCCTCCGTGGAGGGCGAAGGTGCCGCCCTGGGTGCCCGACCCGCCCCCCCGGGGCACCACGGGGACCCGATGATCCGAGGCGATGCGCACGGTATCTGCCACCTGTTCAGGGCCGGCGGGGCGGACTACGACGTCGGCAGCGGGGAGCGGGAGATCATGGAGCCGGTAGAGCTGCGACATCCACGACCAGTCCGCCGCCTGCGCCGCCAGGTCCTCGGGGTCGACACTGACGTTGTCCGCTCCCAGCGCGTCACGTAGCTCGTGGGCGAGGAGATGGAGGTTGTAGGCGCGGCGGGCGTCAGGCATCGGCGAACACCGAATTTTCGGCGGGCAGGAAGGGGCGGGCGTCCTCCAGGCTGCGCAGCAGGCTCGCCTCCATGTGGTCGACGTGGGCGGCGACGAGGCGCTCGATGCCGGCGAAGTCGCGGCCCTGCACCGCCTCGGCGATGTCGGCGTGCTCGGCGGCGCAGGTGGCGAGCCGCCCCTGCCGGCTCGCCGACGACGTCCAGAAGCGGTGTAGCCGCCGCCGCTGCGCCGCTCCCATCTCGGCGAAGAGGTGATGGTCGGCCGCCTCATGGAGCAGGGCATGGAAGCGCTGGTCGGTCTGGCTCCAGGCATCGAGGTCGCCCGACTCCACCGCGGTCACCATGGCGGCGGCGCACCCCAGCAGGGCGGCTGCCTGTTCCCCGGTGAGCCGGTCGGCGGCACGGTGGAAGAGCGCCGCGTCGAGCAGCCGCAGGGCGTCACAGGCTTCCTGCACGTCGCGGGCGGTGAGCCCCGAGACCACATAGCTGCCGCGTCCGGCGCGACGGATCAGGCCCTCGAGATCGAGCCGCTGCAGGGCGGCCCGCACCGGGGTACGGCTGATGCCGATCCACGACGCCGCCGCCTCCTCGCCGAGCTGGTCGCCGGGCCGCACCCGGTCGCTGGTCACCAGGTCGAGAAGGGCGGCATAGGCGCGGTCGGCAGCCGATACCGAGTTGCGTTCGGAGCCTCCGTCGTCGCTCACAGAACCCGGTCCACGAACTCGCGGTTCTCCACCTTCACCGGAACCTCCATCAACTCGAGGACGCCCCGGGCGACGTGCTCGGAGTAGCGGCGGAACGCCTCCTCGCCCTTCTCCTTGGTGGCCCGCATCGGGTTGCCGATGACACCGGTCTCGGTGAACTCGTGGTGGTCCATGGGGAAGTTGAAGTAGGCGTAACCCTCGAACTCGACGTCGGGGGCACCGTCGGACTTGCGGAACGCCTCCGGCAGGAACGAGGGGATATGGGTCGGGGTGTGCTCGGCGCGGTCCATGCGCACCAGCTTCTCGTTCCACGCCAGGCACTGCGAGGTCTCCAGCTCCGACGAGTGCCACCCGGGCGTCTCCTCGGGCGGGTTCTCCATGAGGCCCTCCAGGATGCCGACGTAGCGCTCCATGTAGGGCTTGACGAAGCCGATGAGCGCCCCGGTCTCGTAGCGCAACTTGCGCAGCACCGGGTCGACCACCTTGATGTTGGAGCCATGGCCGTTGACGAAGACGATGCGGTTGAAGCCGTGGTGGATGAGGCTGCGGGCCACGTCCTCCATCAGTGCCAGCAGGGTCGAGGAGCGCACCGTGATGGTGCCGCGACCCTCGCCGGGCCGGTGCATGTGCTGCGGCGAGTACCCGGTCCAGATGGGCGGGGTGTGCAGCACACCGATGTGCTCCGACACCCGCCGCGCCACCTCGATGGCGGTGATGGTGTCGCAGTAGAGCGGCAGGTGCGGCCCGTGCTGCTCGGTGCTGGCCATGGGGACCAGGACGATGTCCTTCTCCTCCAGGTAGGCGCGGATGTCGACGAAGGACAGCTCTGCCAGGTTCCACGACACGAACTGGCTGCGGAACGCCTCATCTCCTTCCGTCAGTGCAGGTGTCGTCATGGGTGAGCGGCCTCCTTGGGTTTGCTGCGGGCCATCAGGTCGGCGAACTGGTCGGCGACGGCGGCACCGAAGGCAGGATCGTTGACGTGGTGGTCGTGCGTGGTCACCGGGATGTCGGGGCGGAGCCGGTTGCGAAGCACCTCGAGGAATGCCGCGTCCGCAGGGGGATCCCAGAAGGGCCCATCGGGCGTGTTTGGAATCGACAGGCCCCGGAGGGGGACCGCCACCTGCACCGGCCCCCGCGCCCGACCGAGCCGCTCGGCGAAGATCTCGCCGATGGCGGCCATCTCGTCACGCGGGGTGCGTACCAGCGTGTATTCGGGGTTGTGGTCGTAGACCGGGCGGTCTGCCAGCGCCGCCGGCACCTGGCCGGAGGCGAAGACGGCGAAGTCGATACATCCCGGTACGACGACCTGGGGGAGCCCGAGCTCCCCCACGGTCGCCAACCGGTTCGGCCCGCCGTCGTGGATCCCGCCCACGAGTGGATCGGTGACCTCGTTGGTCGTGAAGTCGATGACGCCGGCGAACTGGTCCTGGGCAGCGAGCTGCTCCATCGCCGGGCCACCGACTCCGTTGGAATGGAACACCACCGCCTCGTAGCCATGGTCGGCGAGCCGGTCCCGTAGCGCCATCACCGCCCTGGTGGTGTTACCCAGCATGGTGACCGCCACGTAGCGGTCGCCGGCACCGGTCGATCGCAGCCCGTGACCGTGATGCGCCATCCCGGCCACGGCGGCGGCGACGTTGTCGAACACGGTGGTGGCGATGGGGTTGAGGCCGAGTATGTCGACGACGGTGTGCACCACCATCATGTCGGCGGTCCCCACCAGCGGGCCGAACTCGTGGCGCCCCGAGGCGATGGGGCTGAGCACCACCTTTGGCACCCCGATGGGCAGCGCCATCAGGGCGCCCGCCGACATCACCGCCCCCTCGGCGCCGCCGAGACCGACGGCGGCGTCGATGCGGCCGTCGGCGTACAGATCGGCGACCACCTGGCGCACCGCCTGCCGCATGGCATCGACCGCCCGCCCCCGCGACCCGGCCCGGCGCAGCGCCTCGATGGTGGTCCCGCCACGGCGGGCCACCTCGGTGTGATCCACGTCGGGAGTGACGCCGAGCGGCTCCCCGAGGATGCCGGCGTCGACGACCGTCGTGGTGCAGCCGCGCTCGACCAGGCGGTCGCGCAGGTACGCCACCTCGGGCCCCTTGGTGTCCAGGGTCCCGATCACCACGACGTTCGGCGCCACCACGCTCAGCCCTGGATGATGGGCAGAACGTGGGAGCTGGCCTGCTCCACCAGCCAGTCGTAGAACTCCTCGGTCAGAGTCGAGCTGCCGTGATCCTCGATGAACTTGCGCTGCTCGTCGGAGATGTCGGTGAAGTCGGTCTCGAGGGCGTTGGGGTACGGGTTGGCGGGGGTGCGGTCGATGGGGGCCACGAACTCCATGGTGAGGGCGCCGTCGTAGCCGATCTCACGGAGGATGGAGACCACCTCGACCCAGTCGTAGTCGCCCATGCCCGGAGGCATCCTGTTGTTCTCGGCGACGTGGAAGTCGACGAGGCGTGGCCCCACCTTGCGGATCGACTCGCGCCAGTCTGCCTCCTCGATGTTGATGTGGAAGGCGTCGAGGCACACCCCCATCTCAGGACCGACGGCGTCGACCAGCGCCAGCGCCTGGTTGGCATTGCAGATGAAGTACGTCTCGAAGCGGTTCAGCGGCTCCACCGCGGGATGTACCCCCTCGACGAGGGCGTGATCGAGGATCTCCTTGAGACCGTCGACGGCCCACTGCCACTCCTCCTCGGGGGTGGCGTCTGCCGTCACCTTGCCCACCGTGGCAGGGACGATGGTCATCTCCTCGCCCTCGAGCTCCTTGACCATGGTGATGCAGTCCTTGACGTACTTCACCGAGGCGGCGCGCTGCGCCTCGTCTTTGGCCACCAGGTTGCGCTCGCCGAGCATGAGGGTCACCGAGCCCCAACAGCGCAGCCGGTAGTGGTCGAGCAGGCCCTTGACGTGCTTGGAATCGTAGATCTCGGGCTCTCCGCTGATCTCGATGCTCTCGTACCCCAACCTCGCCAGGCGGGCGATGGTGGTCTCTATGGGCTCCGCCCGCATCCAGTTGTGCATGGACAGGTGCATGGGTTCTCCCCTCGACAGGTGCGCGGTCCTATCGCAGCGCGTGGAGTGACTGTATACAGCGCTGGATACAGGGGCAAGCAGTAGCCAGTAGC
>CAZOGW010000060.1:0-17911 GCA_964579415.1 uncultured Acidimicrobiaceae bacterium
TCCCGTTGGGGGAAGGTGCCGGGACGGGGGAAGGCGTAGGATCGAGTCCACACGGCCAACTACCCAAGGAAGTTTCTGGCATGTCTGAGGTACCTGTGGAAATAGTCGTCGCCGCGTTCACGGACGAGGAGGCGGCCAAAGCGGCGCTGGATGAGTTGAAGAAGGCCAAGAAGGATGGCTTGATCGCTATCGAGGGCGCGGCGGTGTTGCGGAAGGACGACAAGGGCAAGCTGCATATCACCGAGACCGGGGACCTCGGAGGTGGGAAGGGGGCTGCTCTCGGCGGTGTCGTCGGCGCGGGCGTCGGACTGATCGCGGGCGCGGCGCTGGCGGTTCCGCTTGCGGTGGGGGCTCTTGTCGGTGGTTTGGCGTCCAAGCTGCGTGATTCCGGGTTCTCCAATGAGCGGCTTGAGAAGCTCGGCGAGAACCTGACTCCGGGCTCTTCTGCGATCGTCGCCGTCGTCGAGCACACCTGGGTGGAGAAGGTCGAGAATGCGCTTGCCGAGGCGGGTGGCGAGGCTGTCACCGAGGCGATCGGGGCCGACATCGCAGCTCAGCTCGAAGCTGGTCATGACGTGGCGTACGACGCCCTGATCACCAGTGAGGGCCTCGTAGCCGGTCGGGTAGCCACCGGCGAGGATGAGGTCGATGCCTCGTCGGTCCTTGTCGACGACACCGGGGTGACCGCCAGCGAGTTCGTGGCCACCGAATCAGGGTTCGCCGTTCGGGCCGCCAGGATCACCGACGACAGCGTGACTGTTGCCGGCGTAACTGGGGTCGTCAGCGACGAGGAATGAGCTGACTCACTGAAGGACCTCGGAAGAGGTCCGGATTGTCAATGAACCGAGGAGGGCGAGTTGTTGGGTCCGGGACCGCAGGTTCGGGCGCCGAGTCTGGCCGATGCGCTGGCTCCAGTCGTGGTGCTGATCGTTCTCATCGCGCTGACGATCGCCCTGTTCGGGGTGAGTGCCACCGATGGCCCACTCCAGGTCGCCCTGTTGTTGAGCGCGGCGTTTGCCAGCCTCATCGCCTTCAAGAACGGCTATACGGTGGCCTCGGTCGCGGAAGCGATCGTCGAGGGCGTGTCGACGGCGATGGGTGCCATCTTCATCCTGCTCGCCGTCGGTGCTCTCATCGGGACGTGGAACATGGCGGGGACCATCCCGACCGTGGTCTCCGTCGGGATCAGCATCATGAGTCCGGGTTGGTTCTTCCTCGCCACAGCGATCATCTGCGCATTGGTGGGAATGGTGACCGGCAGTTCCTGGACCACGGCCGGCACCCTGGGAGTCGCTTTCGTGGCGATGGCCGGGGTGCTCGGGCTCTCCGCCGAGATCGCAGCCGGGGCCGTGATCTGCGGCGCGTATTTCGGGGACAAGATGACCCCTCTCTCCGAGACGACGATCCTGGTGCCGAAGCTGGTCGGTGGAGGCCTCACCGTGGGACGACACATCCGGAACATGTTCTGGACGGCGGGGCCGGCGCTTGGAATCAGTTGTGTCATCTTCCTGATCCTCGGGCTCAACGCGACGCCCGAGGGCGAGGTCAGCACGGAGGCGGCGATCGATGCCCTGGCGCAAGCCTTCAACATCTCGGCTGTGGCTCTGCTCCCCCTTCTTCTGCTCGTCCTCTTCTCCCTGAGAAAGGCGCCTCCCTTCCTGGCCATCATGGGATCCGCCTTGTTCGCCGGGGTCCTCGCCTGTTTCATCCAGTGGGAGTCGGTCGAGAGTTTCGTGAACGACCCTGATCTGGGGCCGGTTGCCACCGGGATCAAGGCCATCTACGCGTCGATGGCGACCGGATACGTCAGCGCCACCGGGGTTCCCGCTGTCGATCAACTGTTCTCCAGAGGCGGGATGGCGGGTCTGCTGACAACCGTGTGGCTTGTCCTGGCGGCACTGTCCTTCGCGGCCATCATGGAGCGGGCAGGCTTCCTGCAACGTCTGTTGCAGTCCATCGTCACCAAGGCCGCATCCAGGGGCAGTCTGATCTTTGCCGTCAACTCGAGCGGGATCGGGCTCAACGTGATCGCCGGGGATCAGTACGTGGCGGACGTGCTTCCGGCTCGAATGTTCCGTGATGAGTTCGAGCGCCGGGATCTGGCCCCCGAGGTGCTGTCGCGCGCGGTGGAGGACTCTGGGACGGTCACCTCGGTCCTGGTGCCCTGGAACACATGTGGTGCCTACATCTCGGGAGTGCTCGGCGTGCCCACCGTCGCGTACCTTCCGTTCTGTTTCTTCAACATCCTGAGCCCGATCCTTGACGTGCTCTATGGGTTCCTCGGGTTCAAGGTTCCGCAGCTGACCGACCAGCAGGGGAGTGAGTAGGTCGCGCGATCGCTCCTGATAGCCGCCTGACTCGTTGCCGGCCGGTTGGCAAGACGCCCGAAGAAGACTCGGAGTTGGAGCGGGCGTTCTTCGAGCACAACCGAAGGGCGTACGCGAGCCTGAGTGAGCGCGGCCTGCTTCCGCCCGCCGGAGCGAACATCGGTAGCCAGGACATCAGTGAGTTCCTCAACAGCGGCGGTGAGGTGCCGCGGAAGGCGGAGGCCGAGTAGCCACGAGAGGTATCGAGCCCAGGGGTCTGGGGCGGAGCCGCCGGGCACTGTCGCGACCTGCTGCCACGCCGTGGACATGGCGCAATGCTTACCACCACTGGTCGAATGCTCTCCGTGCCGTTTCGCTCGCCACGGAGTTGCGGGGGAACCAGGCAAGTTCACGGTTCCCGCCAGCTGCGGCTGATCGACAGTCGACGCCGTCTCGGCCCGCATCGAACACTGCTTGGCCGATAGGTTGACAGGTGGTGTGCGCGATGATGACGGCGTCGGTGCCCGTTGGGTACGAGGTCGGTAGACCGAGTTCACGCAGGCCGTCGTCGGTGAACGCGTCGGCTGCGTCTCCTCTAGGTATAGAGACGTCGAGTAGGAGTGGTGCCGTGGCCGGATCGAGGTCCTCAGGTCCGTAGGGGAGTCCCGTGTAGAGACGTGTCACGTTGGCACGTGCCGTTGCCACGTCACGGTTGAAGTACAAACACGGGAGGCCGGGTGGATTCCATCGCTGCCCAGCGCCGGCAGCAGCGAACGATGGGTCCAGCGGCTCTGACCAATCCGGATCGGCGACGCGGTAGTAGATGCCGGCAAGCGGGAGGGTCTTCATGTCTAGGCGACGCGTGTGAAGTCGAAGCTTTCCTTGACCGACTGCCGCAGCCATTCGTGTTCGTCCTGCGCGATCAGTTGGAGCATCGAGCGGCCACCGTATGCCTCTGCGCTGCGGCGCACGACGACGGCAGGCATTCCGTCGCGAAGGCGATAGTGGAGGATGTCAGCGATCTGCGCGATCGCGCCGATCTTCTCGGCGCGATCTGCCGGAGGCCCGGCCAGCAGCCATTTGTCCACGGCTTGGCGTCTTACTCCCATGAGATCGGCCACGTCGCCGGCTGAAAGATCGAGTGTTGTCATGGCACGACGTAGCGGAGAGCTGCTCTCCTGTTCGTGCTCGATCTCGGCCATGGACTTGAGGAACCACTCGAAGCGACGCACGTCGATGTCCTGCCGTGCCCGCACGCACTGTTGGGCAAGTCCGCCGGCGAACCCGCGGAGACGATCAACGAGCACGGTGAGGATCCCGATCCCGTCAACTGATGGCGCTACCCACGGAAACTCGACGCTGTCTCGGCGGAGAAGCTGATACACGACGGTTGAGGACGGGAGCGCCTCGGGATGGTGAGCAGGTAGGTCCGCGAGCGCCCGCGCCGCCGCGTCGACGAAGATGTAGTAGCGGCGCACCGTCATCCGGTCACCGTCGCCAACGAGGCGCGGCATCAGCTTGTCCAGGGCGGCGGCGACATCCGGGATGGTCTCGGAGACCGCTTTCGACGCGGTGGCAAGATCTGTTTCAAAGAGGTCCTCAATGCGAATCATGCCAGCCAGGATACCGCAACCGTAGTGCAACCACAACACGTTGCCGAAGTGTCGCCAGCACGCCTACGGCCAGAACCGAGAAGATTGAGGTACTACAAGGTGCTGCGGTGGCGGCCGGGCTGGACGAGTCCGCCCTCGTACGCAAGGACGACGAGTTGGGGCGCGGTAGCGTGCGCCGAGCTTCGTCATGGAGGCGATCACCATAAGCGCGCCAAGGCTGCATCCACACGTCGGGGGGAAGCCTGTGGCTACAGGTCGTCTTCGGCCCAGCGGGTCTGCAGGCCGAACCCGGCGGTGGCATCGAGCATGTCAGGGACGGGCACCGATTGGGTGGCCTCGAGCGCCAGCCACGACTCGGTGGCGCGCAACGGGGTGCGCGCCTCGCCGAACAGTGTTCGGAACACGGCGTCCCCGTCGGAGAAAAGGGCGGCGATGGGCGAACGGAGCCTGAGGACCAGGTCGACGGGCGTGTCGTCGCCCCAGCCGGCGGCCGGTTCCTCATCGTCGAGGTGGAAACAGCCGCGGCGTGCGGCGTCGGCGAACCCGTCCGCCGACGTCGAGCCGAACAAGATGACCCGGGCACCGACGTCGAGGCGGGATACGGTGACCATCACGGCATCGCCGACCAACGGCTCCATCGTGATGGCGACGGGGTGGTCGAGGTGGAAGACCTCGGCGTCGTCGGAGAGCATGTCAGGCTCCCCCATCGAGCCTGCCGCCGGCGAGCTCGGCCACGACACGACCTTCTTCGATGCCGAGGGCGAAGAGGCGCGTCGTCTTGCTCGCCGACACCGCGACCGGGGACCCGCCTCCCACGTCGATGCCCCGCACCGAGCGCACCTCGATGCGGCCCACCCACTTTCCATCGTCCCTACCGATGATGAAGGCGAACTGGAGGCTCGACGCCAGATCGAGCGGTGAGACGGTCTCCAGGGCGTCTGCCCCGGTGGCGGGAGTCTGCCCCAGCGGGGTCTCGAAGGCGGCCTTCGATGTCTCGGTCGCCCCGATCCCCTCGATGGCCGATTGCAGTGCGTTCCCGTTGTTGGCATCGATGAGGACAGCCGGATCGGCGGGGATCTGGGTGAGTATCCCGCCGGTGCCGGGCTGGTCGTCCACCGCCTTGGCGAAGGCGTCGCGGGTCTTCTTGAGGAGCTCACCGACGCCACTGACCAACTGGTTGAGGGCGACATCCGCCGCCATGGCGGCGCCGGGTGCCGCGGTGCCGATCCCCGCCGTGATCTCGATGCCCCAGTTCTTCAGGTCGGTGCCGCTCGCCGAGAGCGCCAGGTCGACGGAGTATCCGCCGGCCCCGAACTTCGCTCCCACCCCGAAGGCGAGGGCGAGCTTCTTTGCTCCCGATGCCTTCTCACGGCGGGATTTGGCCTCCAGGTCGCTCTTCACCGGAGCGGCGAAGCTCGATCCCAGGCTCGCCTTCATACTCTCCTCGTTGTATCGGGAGAACAAGGTGTCCCCCAGCGAGGCCTCGAGCTTGGCCACATCGGCGATGTTGACCCCGGCCGTGGCGTCAGCCGATATCCCCACATCACCATAAGTACCGGCTGTTGCGCCGCCGGAGAAGATCTGCTCCTCCACCATCGCCGCCCACATCTCGGCCCGCTGGCGCGCCGGGCGGGGCTGGACCGACGCCTTGCCCATCTTGTCCTCGGGGGCCCACAGGTTCGCGAATGCCTCGGGCTTGGCGGCGCGGTAGGTGGCATAGGACAGGGCCTGCATGGCGGCGTCGGTTCCCGCATCGGATCCCGAGCGCACCAGGACGCCCACGGTTCCGCTCGACTTGAGGCCGATGGCGTCGGCTCCCACCCCGAGGGAGAACTTGGCCATGATCTCGAGTCGCTGCGGCTTGCCCAGCGTGGTCACCCCGGCGGTGGTGGCGCCGTTGAGGCCCCGCGCCGCCACGCCCTTGAGACCTATCACCACGGCGACGCCCGTCCCGGTGGGGATGGTCAGCTCGATGCCGAGGCTGATCGTCTCTCCGGCGCCGGCGATGGCGTTGTCGAGCACCACACCCAGCAACCGCAGGGCCTTGTTCATCGTCGGGGCGGTTATACCCAGCTCGAGCGACTTCTTCCCCACCTTATCCTGCTCGACCTTGTTGACCACCCGGTCGCTCACGTCCTGGCCCTCGGGTGTCATCTGCCAGTCGGTGGCGCCGGTGCGCTTGCCCACCACCGTGTCCTTATTGGTTCTGGTCCGGGCATGAATGGCCTCCAGCGGCTGCTTCGCCGCTTCCTTGGCCGCCTTCACCGCCGCCTTGCGGTCGCCGCTCTTGACGGCGAAGCTCGCCTCGGCGGCCTTCCTGGCCGCGGTCCACAGCGGCGTGAAGTCGGACGTCACCAGCGTCACCTTCTCCAGGTCGAGCTGTTGGTCGACGGTCTTCTTGGCCTTCTTGTAGGCGATGTTCCCGCCCATCATCTCCTGGTACTCGGATGTGGCCGTCGCCGGCTTCCCCTTGGTCTCCTTCCCGATGTCGATGTACGCCTGCTGGCGGGCGGCCGTCTTGACGTTCTTGCGAAACTTCTTGACCTCCGAGCTTCTCGTCAACCCTGCCCCGCCACCGCCGAGGCCGTGATAGGCGTACTCCAGCTCCCCCTTCTCCGCCTCCGTCGTCAACTCGTCGGCAATGCCCTTGGCAGCGTCGGCGTCGGCCTTCGAGATGCCCTGCGGCTGTTGCCGGCCCGGGCCCATCGGGTCATGGAGCGGGTTGTCCCCGCCCCGACCCGGGTCCTTGTACAGCGGGTTGTCATGCACGCCGTTGCGCTGGATGCGGCCCTCGAGGGCGCGGGCAACCGTGGTGTTGCCCGCCAGCGACTGGAGGGCGGCGATCGTCACCGCGTCGCGGCCGGCGAGGTGGACGGCCGGTTCGGGAGCGGGTTTTCTCGGTCGGGTCCTCTCCTCCACGCGGGGCTGGAGACGGGCGTGCACGAAACCTCCCGACGGCGGCCCGACGGTGCCGAGCGCTGTCCCCAACCTATCGAAGCGACAGCATCGAGGCAACGGCCACGGTCGGCACTGCCCTCAAGTCGGCCTGTCCGGGCAGACACGCGCCGGAGGGCTGTGGGTGGCCCCTGAGCCGAGGGCAGCGACGGGGTGGCGTGATCCCGGATGACATCTGTCATGTCGAGTTCGTGATCGATCTCACTACCCGCCACACCGACCGTTCCACATACTCGGTGTCTGAGGAGGTAGCAGATGAAACATGTGCTCGAAGTACGGGGCCTCGTTCACCGATACGGTGACATCACGGCCCTCGCCGGAGTCGATCTGACTGTCAAGTCGGGGGAGTGTGTCGCACTTCTCGGCCCGAACGGGGCCGGTAAGACGACCCTGGTTCGCAATGTGATCGGGTTGATCGAAGGCCACGCCGACTTCATCGAGGTGGCAGGTGGCAACCCTCGCCGAGCCGCGACCCGGCGCCGGCTCGGTGTCGTCCAACAGGCGGTCGGCTTTCCGCGGTCACTCACCGTCGGCGAGATCGTCGGCGGAGCGGCCGCCCGCAGGGGTTGTCCCCCGGAGGCAGCCGGCCGGGCCATCGCCGAGATGGGCCTGGCCGGTCTGGAGAAACGCCGGGCGGTCAAGCTCTCCGGCGGACAGCAGCAGCGGCTGCAGCTGGCGATGGGGCTTGTCGCCGATCCGATGCTGCTGGTACTGGACGAGCCCACCGAAGGACTCGATGTGGAGGCACGGCGCCGGTTCTGGAACACGATCCGGCAGCGTCTCGACAACGGAGCCGGTGTGCTGGTCACGACGCATCTCGTGGACGAGGCGGCCGCAGTCGCCGACCGGGTCGTCGTGGTCGATCGCGGACGAGTAGTCGCCGAAGGGACTCCGAACGAACTGCGTCGGATGCTCCCCGACCGTCGCATCTCAGTCCGGACGAAGGTACCGGCGAGTGTGATCAGAGCGCTCGACTCGGTGGAGGCGGTCGAACTCCGCGACGGCCGCACCGTGATCACGACGACAGACAGTGAGCAGGTCGTCAGGGCGCTGCTCGACCTCGACCCCGAGGTCAACGATCTGACCGTGGCGACGGCGAGCCTCGAAGAGGTCCTCATCGCCATGACCCACCGTGAGGAGGTGGCAGCATGAACGCAAGGATCTTCCGCACCGAGGTGCGAGACGAGGTCGCGGGGATCGTCAGGGAGCCAACCGCTCTCGTCTTCTCGGTCCTGATGCCAGTGGCATTCTTTGCTCTGTTCGCAACGATGTTCGGCGACGACGGCGGATTCGGCGTCGGGTCGTTGGCCACGTACGGGGCATTCGGTGTGCTGTCCGTGGTCCTGACCAACCCGGGTATCAGCCTCGCCGATGCCAGAGAGCGAGGCTGGCTCCGCGTCAAGCGAGCGGACGGTACGCCCCTTGCGGTGACGCTGTCCGCCAAGGTCACGGCAGCACTGCCGTATGCGATCATCACCCTGGCAGGGATAACCCTGGTCGCCCGTCTCACCACCGGACCCGTGGACGTGCTCCAGGCCCTGCGTGTCATCGGTGTGCTGGTGCTGGGAGCCTTGCCGTTCAGCCTGTTCTCCCTGGCTGTCGGGGCGAGGCTCGGCCTCAACGCCGCAATATCGGTGCTCAACGCGGTGCTCATTCCATCGGTGATTCTGTCAGGCCTCTGGTTCCCCCTCGAGATGCTCCCGACGTTGCTCGGGGAGGTCGCGGTGTACCTCCCGCCCTATCACCTGGCGCAACTGGCGCTGGCGCAGGTCGAAGGCGGACCGGTGTGGGGCCACGTCTCCTACCTCGTGGGAACGACGATCGTGGGAGCAATCACAGCAGCGCTGGCGTACCGTTCCGCAGAAGTGTGAACGACACGACAGTCGGACCGGCGAACTCGGAACGCCTCGACTCGAGGCGTTCCGGCTTCGCGCGCTGGGCGCCCCTCGTCTTCTTCGCCTTCATCCTCATCGGACCGATCTTCTCGCCCGACGCCACCGCCGAGGATTGGGTGTTCGCCGTCGCAGTGGTCGCCGTCGCCCTCCCCACCTTCGTCGTCTCGGAAAGGCGAGGCTGGGACATCGGGGGAGCGACTGTTCTGATGCTGCTGGCACTGGGGACAGCGCCCTTCGACTCGACGGCAATCATGGCGCTGCCCATCTACGCCGCCGCTCTCCTTGCCAGGTCGGCCACACCAGAGACGCTGCGACTCAGGCTGTGGGTGATCACCGCCCTGACTCTGACCGGCTTCTTCCTGAGTTCGATCCCGTGGCCGTTCCGGGTCTTCACATTCATCCCGGTGATCATGATCTGGGTCATCGGATCCGCCGTCTTCCATGACGTTTCTCGGGACCATCACGCTGCCGCACTCCAGGCCGAGAACCGCCGAGTCGCTCATCTCGCCACCATCGCCGAGCGGGAACGGATCGCTCGCGACGTCCACGACATCGCAGGCCAGGCCCTCACCGCCATCGTCTTGCGAAGCCAACTGGTGCAAAGACTGGCCCCCACCGACCAGCTCCGAGCCACCGGGGAAGCAGAGGAGATCGAACGCATAGCCCGCGACGCACTGTCCTCGGTCAGGGAAAGCGTTGCCGGATGGCATCAGGCGTCGCTGCTGGACGAACTCGCAGTCGCACGCGACGCGCTCGAAGCGGGTGGCACCGCATTGGAGGCGCGCGGAGACCTGGAGGTCGATCTGGCGCCTTCGGTCGAGAACGTCCTGGCGTTGGGACTTCGCGAGGCGGTCACCAATGTCCTGCGCCATGCCAACGCTGCCATGGTGGTGATCCGAATCGACAACGAGGACGGGGCCGTCTCACTCACGGTGACCGACGACGGGACCGGACCCACCAAGGGAACCGGCTCGGGAATTCAGGGCATGCACGACCGTGTGATCGCCGCGGGGGGAACCCTCACGTTCGGACCCGGAGTGACGGGCGGAACAGAGCTACGGATCGACATGCCATTCGGCGGGAGCCCTTCATGATCCGTGTCGTCCTCGTCGAAGACCAGGCCATGGTGCGAGGAGCCTTTGCGGGACTCCTCGACCTCGAACCCGACATCGAGGTGGTCGCGGTCGCCGAAGATGGCGAGCAGGGTCTGGCAGCCGTCGCAGAGCACCGGCCGGACATCGTTCTCACCGACATCGAAATGCCGGCAATGACGGGACTCGAACTGGCCTCTCGCCTCAAGGACCATCCGACGGTCCGTGTCGTGATCGTGACCACCTTCGCCCGAACCGGCTATCTGCGGCGGGCACTCGACGCCGGAGTCTCCGGATACGTCCTCAAAGACTCACCCATCGGAGACCTCGCCGACACCCTGCGGCGGGTGTCGGCAGGCAACCGTGTCATCGCCCCGGAGCTGGCAGTATCCGCATGGACCGGCAGCGACCCCCTCACCGACCGGGAGCGCGAAGTCCTGCGGGAGGTCGGTGAAGGACATCCCAACGCCGAGATCGCGCAAAGGCTCCACCTCGCCGAAGGAACGGTACGCAACTACCTGTCATCCGCCATCGTCAAGCTCGGGGCCCGAAACCGTACCGAGGCCTTCGCCAAGGCACGCGAGATGGGATACCTGTAACCCGGGGCGGGCTCCCGAACTGGACGAACGGAGGAGACGGTGCCCACACGGCGATCGTGCCGGGCCTCCCCGGCACCCGACTCGCTACCGACACTAGAGTCGACGGCAGGCCGTCTGCGGCCATGCGAGTAACGGGAGATGCCGAAAGCTAGGCGGGGAGAGCGCCAACGCTGATGGGCGCTGTCCAACCTCAGCCGTCGGCAAGGAGGTTCGGATGCTCATGAGAGGGAGACTCGCGATCGTGACTGTGGCAGCGATGCTGCTCAGCCTGGTCGTACCGATTGCCGCCTCGACGGCCCAGGGCCCGCCGGAGTGGCCTGCCGCCTTCAGTGCCAGACTGGTCCCGGTCCAGGAGACCGGCCCACCGTCGCAGCGGCTCAACCTGATCGTGATGTGCGACGGGTATCAGGCGGACGAGATGGATCAGTGCTTCGAGGACGTCGACCGCAACCAGGCGGTCCAGTTCAGTGTGGAGCCGTTCCGCAGCTACCGGCACTACATCAACGTGTACAGGTTGGAGATCGTCTCACCGGACTCCGGTACCCGGTGCGATCCGGACGTGCTCAATGCCTTCCTGAACACAGCGCTGCGGCTGGGATTCGCCGCCAACTGCCCGGCGGCCGCGCTCGCCCGGGGAGTGACCTATCTGGACGCGCTGGTGGCGCCGCGCAACGGCTCGCAGTGCCCGAATACCTGGGCCACCATCGGTGACCCGAGGTGCACCGGCAACCAGCAGCGGACCCTGTACCTGGAGAACGTCGTGGCGCCGGCGCTGGGGATCCCGGCAAATGCGCAGAACCTGCAGACGCTGGCGGTCGTCAACACGTTCACCTACGGCGGCATCGGCGGCACCCACGCCACCGCAACCGGCGGCAGCCCGCAAGGCCCGCTCATCTCCACCCACGAGCTGGGCCACTCGCTGGGCTCGATGGCCGACGAGTATCCCTACTCGAGCCGTACCAACCCGGGCAATCCGGCCGGCAACAACGAGCCGGGCTCGTTCCACCACACCCGGATGACGGCGGCGGAGATGATCGCCGCCCAGGCCAAGTGGTTCCGCTGGCTCGGTGAGGAGAGCCTGGCGGGCGGGGAGATCTGCGCCCGCGACTGTCTCAGCGGAGCGATCGGCAACGAGAGCGGGAACACCAACGGGTCCAACATCTGGCGTCCCAGCTCGCATTCGATGATGCGCTGGATCGGCTTCCACTTCGACCAGGTGGGCCGCGAGCACATGGTGGCCCGCATCACCGGGCAGCGGAATACCGGGCAGATGCCGCTGGGGAACACCCCCGTCGGCGAGGTGCCCGCCAACAGCGTGCTCTGGGTGGATCCGCTGCAGCCCAAGTTCCACGAGATGCGGGTGACGTGGCGACTCGGCGGACCGGAGGGCGCGGTGATCAACACCGGCAGCCGCAACCTGGGCGTGAGCGGCCTGGCGCCCGGTTCGGTGGTCCACGTCGAGGTGCGCGACCCGGTGGGCCCGGACGGGATCGACTGGGTGCGGAACCCGTCGACCGCCAACGCCGCCACCAACTCCGGCTACAACGGTCCCCGTTTCGTCCAGACCCGGCAATGGACCGTCGGCGCCGGCACGGCGACGCCGACCCCGCCGGGCGACGTCGACCTGGTCGTCGGGGCGTCACCGACGGACCGGCCGGTCGGTGGCGAGGAGGTCGTCTACGTGCAGACCGGACACCCGTCCGACCGGGCCGTCACGGTGACGTGGCGACTGAACGGGGCGATCGTGGCCGGATCGACCGACCGTACCATCAACCTCGGCGCCTTGAACCTGCCCAGCGGCACGCATCAGCTCACCGCCACCGTCACCGACCCAGCGTCCGGAGGAGGCACCGAGACCGTGACGTGGGTGGTGGACAACGTGATGCCGACGGCGCCGCGGACACTGTCCGAGCCGCTGACGACCCTCGACGGCGATGTCGAGCACAACGTCTACTTCAACGAGTTCGACATGCTGCTGGAACCGCAGGACGACCGCACCGGCTATACCGACGACCTGTACGTGGTCGGCGAGCTGCGTCTCAACGGAGACGGCTGGTTCAACTACTTCGGGTTCCCCGAGCAACCGTTCGGGACGCCGTTCAACTTCTCCCACACCGGGAAGGACGTCAAGGCGCTCACCTACGGCAGCCTCGGCACCGGCGGGCTCTCGAAGGCCACCTTCGAGCAGTCCTACGGGCCCGGCCAGCCGAACGGCCCGTTCGTGCCCGGTTTCGGCACCCACAAGGTGGAGCACCGGGCGATCGACCCGGCCGGCACCATCGGTGACGTCGGGGAGTTCCGTGCCACGGTGCTGCCCGGCGATCTCGCCGAGTGCACCGAGACGCTCACCGGTAGCTACGTCAGGCTGCGGGTGAGCGAAGGTGTCGTCTGCCTCGACGGTGCCCATGTCGACGGCGGGGTGTCCGTGATCGAGGGCGCCTCACTGGTGGCGAAGGACAGCACCATCGTCGGTGAGTTCAACGCAAGGGGAGCGGTCACCGTCCAGCTATTCGGCACTACCGTCACCGGGCGCACCCACATCACCGGCACCACCAGCGACGTGACGGCGGCGGGCAACACGTTCCGTGCCCTGGTGGTCCTCACCGACAACACCCAGGTGCAGGCCAACGAACGGTTCGCCCAGTACGGCTACGAGACCGGCCCGATCCTCGTCGGCAACAGCTTCGGCGAGAACCTGAGGTGCAGCGGCAGCAACGCACCGGCACGCGACTTCGGCGCCTCCAACACGTTGGTGGGCAAGGCCGGAGGGGACTGCTCGGGGTTGTGAAACACCAGGCGCCGCGGCGGCGGTCGATGAGGACCACCGCCGCGGCGCCCGTTCATGCCCGAGCTCTTGTCGCTGTGGGTCCGATCAGCCGACGTCGGGTATCCCACGCTGGTCCGGGCTGCCGATGGGACTGATCTCCATGAAGACCATGGGGGTCAACGTTCGCGAGAAGGCCTCGAAGGTGCGCTGCCCCCAACCCCATTCCCTTCGGATGAGGTTCGCTGCATATTCGGCCTCGGCGGGAACGTCCAGTACCCGGGCGGTGCCGGCGAAAGGCGGGCCGAGAGGTCGACCGCGGAAGGTGCAGGCAGCGACCAGCACGTTCGGATTGCGCCTTATCCGCTTCGCCTTGTATGCCTGGATCTCCGACCGGAGGTAGAGCCGGCCATCCTCGAAGGCGGGCCACATCGGCTGGGCCACCGGAGAGCCGTCCTGGCGATAGGTCACCAGCAGACAGTGGGTGTGCCCGGTCAACTCGGAGAAGTCGCCAAACCGAACGGCCTGTTCGAGGAGCAGGTCGGCCTGCGACGAGCGAAGGCCCTCCAGGAAGCGAGTGTTGAACTCGACCAGACTCCTTCGAACGTCGGGCATGAGAAGGTCCGCTCTGCCGCCTACCAGGTAGGAGCGGCGTGGATGTGGACAGTCATGACGTCGTCGTGGATTTTAGGCGCCGGGAGGCTCAGTCGCTCGGTGACCGGGGAGCAGTCCCTCAACGGGTCTGATGCGGCTCTTCGCGCCGGGTCGGTCAGCCCATGGGGTTTGGGCCCAGGCCGGCGGCGGCGGCGCGAGCGAGGGCCTCAGGCCGCGTCGATGCACCGAGCTTGCGGTAGAGGCTGCGCAGGTGCGACCTGAGAGTGTTCAGGGAGATGTAGAGAGATGCGGCGATCTCGCGATTCGTCATGTCGGAACTGAGAAGCTCAAGGACCGCTTGCTCCGCGCCGGTGAGGGGCTCGGTCGGGATTGTCGTGAGGCTTTGCCTGGAGCGTCGGGAGTCGAGTTGGTGGAACGACGGCGGGAGGTCGGCCCGCAACTCTCGGAGCGACTCCGTGGCTGCGGTTCCGGACTCGAAGAACAAGGCGCAGAAACCTTCCGCCCGTCCCATGTCGAGGGCGGTGCGGATGTCGTCGAGCGCTGACTGCGGGTCATCCTCGGCGGACCGGAGTGCGGCCTGGGCGATATGGAAGGCGATGTGCTGACGGATGGTGGTGGGCTGGACCGAGTGGAGCAGAGTCGTTGCGTGGGCTGTGTCGCCTGTGTTGACGGCGAGATGGGCTTCGAGCAGGGTGCGCCGCCAAGACGGTGAGATGCCGTCGAGCGCCCGGCGAGCACGTGGCACGCTGTCGTTGTGCACCGCGATGGTCGCCTCGGCAAGCGCGAGGCGAGCGACGAATGCGGTGCCGAGAGCGGAACGTCTGGCGAGTACTTCCCGCGTCTCGAGGAGTTCCTCTGCGGCGGCGGAGGTGTCACCGCGGAGAGTCCATATCCGGGCGCGCCCGATACGTGCGAGTGCCACGAGGGCTGCGTGGAACTCGCTGTGGACGATGTCGACGTGCTCGTCCAGGTCGTGGAGGGTGTCGTCGTCGATGTGTCCTCTCTCGATGTGGACCGCCAGTTCGATCGTCCGGGCGAGGCGGGTGCCGTAGTGGCGGTCGAGGCCGTGCTTGCGCGAGTGGCGGATGGCGCGGTGGGTCAGACCTGAGGCGCGGCGCAACTCGCCGCGTTCGTGGGCGAACATCGCCGAGATGGCGGGGACCGCCACGTCGTCCATGACGGCGTGGAGGCCGCTGCGCTCCAGGGAGTCGAGGGTGTTCTGGCCGGTGCGCAACTCATCCAGCCACCAGTGCCCGTGCGCCAGGAAGAGGGGAGCGCGGTGCATCACCGCATCGGGGTATCCCCGGGCCTCGAAGATGTCGATGGCCTTGCCCAACGCCGTGACCACATCACTCATCTCGCCGCGAAGTCCGTCGAGGATCCCCTGAAAGAAGTGGAAGCGTGCTCGCGCCATATCGTCGGCGCCGGTCTCGTCGAGGACGACGTACCCGAGATCGAGCCAACGCTGGGCGTCGTCGTACCGGCGTAACAGGCAGTACAGATGGACGGCGTTGATGATCTTGTCGACGTCGTCGACGATCGCGGCGTCGGGGATGGAGGCGAGCCAGTCGGCTCGTTCATCCGGATCGGTGCCGAGTAGTTCCGTCGCCACGGACATCGTCTCGACGACCAGGGCGAATGCCTCGTCGCTCCGACCACCTGCGACGAGGTGCCGCACCGCGGCGCCGACGTCACCTCGGTCTTTGAACCCGGCCGCGGCACGGCGATGAAGTGCGGGCGACTCGCCGGGCATGCGCCGTTCGAGGAGTGCCGAGAGCAGATCGCGCAGCATCGGCTGGAAGGCATAGACCGCCGGCTGCCCGCTCGGCGGAGGGACGACGAGATGGCGGCCGGCCAGACGAGCGAGTGTCTCGCCGGCGTCGGGTTGTCCGGTCACCACAGCACAGACGTCGGCATCGAGATGGTCGAGGACCGAAGCCCGCAACAGGAAGTCCTGGACGTCCCGCGGCTGTTGGTCCAGGACCTCGGCCGTCAGATACCCGGCCACGGATCCGTCCTGCCCGCTGAAGGCGGCAACGAAGTGACCGGGATCGGGCGAGTCGCGCAACCCCCGCGCAGCCAGTGAGAGGCCCAGTGCCCACCCTCCCGTCTTGCGCTCCATCAGGTCGACGGTCGTTGAATCCAGGCTGATCCCGGAGACCTGGGCAAGCATCCGGTCGACTTCGTCCGAATCGAATGCCAAATGCTGCTCGCGAAGCTCGCGGACGAGGCCTTCAGCACGCCACCGGGAAACAGGCAGCGGCAGCTCGTGACGCGACACCAGCACTACCCGCGTCGTCGCGGGGAGGTGCTCGACGAAGTAGGCGAGCTGATCGAAGATCGCAGCATCCGTGATGTGATGTAGGTCATCGAACACGATGGCTGATGGGCTGCCGGCGGTGGCCAGACGGTCCAGGATCGGCGTGACCACGGTCGTGGAGTGGTCGTGTTCGGCTGTGAGCGCAGCCGTTGCCTCGACGAGCGGATCGGTTCGCTCCGCGCCCACTGCACCGAGCACGGAGATCCAGAACGAGGTCGTCAGGTTGTCGCCCGGCTCGACGGACAGCCACGCGTAAGGTCGTCCGGCACCAGCGGCCAGCCACTCTGCGACCGCCGTCGTCTTCCCCCACCCAGGTGCACCCGAGATGGTGACCACCGACGCACGGGAATCGTCGAGGACCGCTCGCAGTCGCTCACGTTCGACGATGTGGGCGGCTGGCGTGGGTGGACGAAACCGCGTCTGCCGCATCGCCGATTCCCCACTCAGACCGTCGGCCACGCCGAGCATGTTCACGGACATGGACTCGCCATCATCTCGATGGCAATGTAGCCGCCTCGGCCAGGGCTCCCGGGGGTCACCTCGGCCGCTTCCGACGCGAGGCCGGCACGGCGGGTCGATGGAGCCGGGCGGCACAGGCGCCTCAAGCCGAGCTGTCATCCGGCGCTCGGGCGATGGCAAGGAGCCATCCGAGTTCGGGTCCCTAACTCACCAGGCGACTCTACGGCGTCGAACGCTGGTGAACGTAGGGGGATCGCTGCCGCGCCGATCCTGCGAAGACCTGCCGGGTGACCGTCCGCTGCCATCCCGGGCACGGGGACGCTACGTCACTGGCGGACCATGGCTATCCGCATCTGGTGCTCCGGGTCGACCAGGTGATCGTGGCTGTCGTCGCCGAGGTCGATCCTGGCCCAGGCGATCTCGCCGTTGAACTCGTTCCCGGTAGGCCCGTATTCGGACGACTCGGGCCGTCACCGTGTATGACTTGTTCTTGTTGTTGATGACGGCGTTCAGATCGGGTGACCACGTGCGGAGCATCCGTACGCCACATTTACACTCGGCTCAATGCCTGAGGAGCGCGTGACCTCCTGGTCGCCGATGTCATGGTTCATGGTGACGCCGCCGGAGCCGCCGCCTACCGGGGTCGAACGAGCGCGGGTGAGTGCGACACTGGAAGAAGCGGTAGCTCTCCACCCCGTCACCCTGGTGATCGCCCCGGCCGGCAGCGGTAAGACCACGGCGCTCAGTCACTGGGCCCGGACTCGTGCGGAGCCGGTGGCCTGGTTGACGTTATCCCGGTTCGACGACGACCTGCCAAGGGTCCTGAGCGGGGTCCTGTCGTCGCTGCACCGCCTGGCTGTCGACAGCGGCAACCCCGTCCACGACAGGTTGCGGCGGCCCACCCCGTACCCCCGGAACACCAAGCAGGCTCACGAGGCCCTCCTCGCCGCCTTCGAGACCATCGAGAATCCCACCGTGCTGGTGATCGACGACGCCCACCATGGCGAGCGGCCCGTGGTGGAATCCCTGGTGGCGATGATCGTCGATCGGGTGCCTCCCAGCCTGCGTGTCGTCATCTCGGCCCGACCTTCGCTGGCGCGATCGATGGCCCGGGCCCGCCTGCATGGTCCGACTGCGACAGTGGACGCCGCGGCGCTGAACTTCACGACAGGCGAGATCGAGGCGGCCGGTCCGCTGCTCGACCGGCCCGTCGACGAGGACCTGGCGGCCGATATCCACCGCGCCACCGGCGGCTGGCCGGTGGCGGTCCGGATGGCGCTCATGTCATCCGCCG
>CAZOGW010000061.1:0-7079 GCA_964579415.1 uncultured Acidimicrobiaceae bacterium
CTGCCCTTGCCCTTGGCCCTGACCCTGGCCCTGACCCTGGCCCTGGCCCTGCCCTTGGCCCTCGCCGGGACGGGCCTCGCCGAGGCTCTCCTGGGCGTCACGGACGGTGGAACGGGCGTCGGAGAGGTCCCCGGCGGCGGCGACGCGGTTCTGGGCGGAGGCGACCGCGCCGGCAGCGGCGGCCAGGGCGTCTGACGGGTCGCCGCCACCGGCGAGGGCGTCGGCGGCGTTCTGAAGGGCGTCGCCCAACTCGGTCGAAGTGGGCCCGAGGGTCTCGGCCAACTCCGCCAGCGTCGCGGCTGCGGCGGCCCGCTCCGAGGCCCCCATCTCGCCGGCGCTGTCTGCCAGGTCCTGGAGCTGGGAGGCGAGGTCGTCGCCGTCGCCCACCGGGTTCTGCTGGAGCCGCTGCTCGGCGCCGGACAGTGCCGTCTTCAGCGGCAGGGCGGCGTCGTCGCCCATCTCGGCCAGGTCTTGGCGGGCCTCGCCCAGCCTGTCGATCGCCTCGTCGAGCGAGTCGGCCTCCTCCAGGTCCCGGGCGGCCTCTTCGAGAAGCTCCCGCACGTCCTCACGCCCGGTCTCCTCGGCGGCCTCCTCCAATTCGGCGACAGCCTCGTCGACCACGGAGGCGATCTCCTCGCGGCGGCGCTGCTCGGCGTCGGCGGGCGATGCCGGGACAGCCAGCACCAGGGCGGCGGCTACGGCCAGCAGGCTGAGCAGCACCAGCGGCCGGGGCGGCGCCGGCGACCCGAACCCTTCCAGGTTGCGGCCTTCGGCCCAGGCGCCGGCACGGCTCACCTGGGCTCGCTCCACCGCGCTCAACTCGGGCCGGGCCGACAGCTCCAGAGCGGTGCTCACCTGGTCCTTGGCGCCGAGGCGCCGGTCCAGCTCGATGGCGGCGTGACGTGGCGACGGCCGGCGCAGCAGGCTCCACGCCGTCACGGCGAGGACGGCGGCGCCGGCGGCGGCGATCACCGCGCCCTCCGCCCACGGCAGCGGGACGATGCGGGCGACGCCGAGCAGCAGCGCCCCGGCGGCGGCGGCGATGCCGATGGACGCCACCAGCCGGCGCAGCCAGGTCATGGCGACCAGGCGTCGCGAGGCGGCGGCGACGAGGCGGCCGAGGGACTCAGGTGGCATCGACGGTGACCTCCTCGAAGCCGGCGGCCGGCGGCTCGGAGCCACCTCTGCGGCGCCGCACCAACCGCATCCGCTTGCGGGGCGCCTTCACCAGGCGTGTCGCCAGGGTTATGGCGAGCGCCGACAGCAATACCTGGAAGACGATGTTGCGCCACCACACCGGGCCGCGCAACGGCTCGACCTCGCGGGCGAACGAGGGTGCCTCGACCATGGCAACGTTGCCGAAGTCCATCATCATCGCCGGCTCGGCTACCGCGAACCCGACCCCGCCGCCGCCGCCGAAGTCGTAGAGCCACGAGCCCAGCTCGAAGCCCTGGCGCATCACCAGCACCTGACGGAAGGGTTCGTACGGAGAGGTCACCACCTCCCGTCCGAACTTGAGGATGTCGGTGGAGGCGTCGACGAGGCCGACATACGGGCTCAGCCACGACGAGTAGAGCTCGCGGCCGTCGTCGCGGGCTACCCCGCCCTGGTAGCGGGTGCGGCCGGTGTCCTCGGGTTCGAGGAGCAGGACCTCGGCGACCACCAGGCCCATGGTGCCGAAGACCAGAGCCGCCGATATCACGTACGAGCCGAGGACGGCGCCCTGCATGCTCTTGGCCCGTGCCGAGATCCAGATCGACAGCGAGCCGACGGTGACCGCGGTGATCCCGACGATGAGCAGGCCTCCCAGTGCCTCCCACACGGTGACCCCGCCGAGAAGGATCGGGATGACCAGCAGCGGCAGTACCACCACCAGCAGCAGCAGGATGAACGCCAGCGACGAGATGAGCTTGCCCATCACGATGCTGGCCGCACCGAGCTGGCTCGACTGCAGCAGCGGCAGTGTCTGACGCTCCCGTTCGCCGACGATGGCGACGGCCGCCTGACCGGGGACCACGAACACCACCGCGGTGAGCAGCCCGAGGAGGAGGGCGTGGAGGATGAACGAGCCCATCGAGGAGGCGGCGAAGACCGAGCCCAGTCCCGCCCCACCGCCGCCGGCGAGCCGGTTCTCGGCGACGTCGCGGGCGAAGGCGTAGGCGAGGAAGGTGAGGATGCCGGCGGCGATGATCCACACCGAGATCAGGATCGGTGATCGCAGGGTGCGGAACCGTTCCTGCAGCTCGCGGGCGGCGACGGGGTTGCTGGTCACGCCGCGCTCCCCTCCGCGTGCGGGGCGGGCTCGTCGGCGGTGAGCTGGAGGAACAGGTCCTCGAGGCCGGCGCCCTCGACGCGCCACTCGACGACCCCCACACCGGCGCCGACCAGCGCGCCGAGAAGCTGGGCCGACACGTCGTCACCGCCCTCGAAGTGGACCCTGAGGATGGACCGCTCCAGGAGGGTGTCGCCCACCTCGGGTCGGTCCCGCAGCAGCGCCTCGGCGCGCTCACCGTCGCCGTCGGCGACGCGGCAGGTGACTCGGCGGTTGGCGAAGATCCGGCTGCGCACCTCGTCCACGCTCCCCTGGGCGAGGACGCGGCCGTGGTCGACGACGGCGAGGTGCGATGTGATCCCCTCCAGCTCGGAGAGGATGTGGGAGCTGATGACGATGGTGCGACCCATGCGGGCCAGTTCGGCGATCAGTTCCCGCAGCTCCACCCGGGCGCGGGGGTCGAGACCGGAGGCCGGCTCGTCGAGGACGAGCAGGGCCGGGTCGTGGATGAGTGCCCGGGCCAGCGAGAGTCGCTGCTTCATGCCCCGTGACAGGGTGTTGACGTCGGCGTCGGCCTTGTCCTCCAGGTCGACCAGAGCGAGCAGGTCGGCGACGACGGCGGGCCGGGCCGCCGGGCGGATGCGCTGTGCCGCGGCGAAGAACTCCAGGTACTCACGGGAGCGGATGCCCTCGTAGACCCCGAAGAAGTCGGGCATGTAGCCAACGTGGCGGCGCACCGCCCGCGGGTCGCGCTGCGGGTCGATCCCACCGATGCGCACCTTGCCCCCGTCCCGCTCCAGCAGCGAGGTCATGATGAGGATCGACGTGGTCTTGCCGGCGCCGTTGGGACCGATCAGGCCGAGCACCGAACCCTCGGGCACCTGCAGGTCGGCCTCCTTGAGGGCGTGGACCTTCCCGTAGCGTTTCTCGACGGACTCGAACTCGACGATCATGCCTCGTCCCATCGCAGCGCCAGGCGGCCCAGGTTGATGCTGGTGTCGCTGAAGTTCTCGTTCTCCTCGGTGTTGCGGGCACGCAGCACCACGTCGCCCCCGGCGGAGACGAACCGGGAGGTATCGATGGGGTCGCCCATCCGGTAGGTGGCGAACTCACCGGACTCCCAGTCGAAGATCTCCTCGATGTCGAAACCGAGGATTCCGGTGATGCGGGCCGATGCCGGCGCGGTGCCGGGAACGGCGTAGTGGAGGTAGACCTGGTCTGCCCCGTAGGCGTAGATGTCGTCGCCGTGGCGCTCGGTGCTCGAAGCCCCCTCCACGGCGAGGATGGACGGCTTGACCCCTCCCAGTGCGACGTACTCGTCGCCTGAGATGTCGACGGCCTTGACGAAGAGACTGCTGCCGGCGCTCTCGCCGCTGCGACCATCGAGGTCGAGGTCCAGCACCTCCTCGTGGGTGACGGCGAAGGCGTAGGTGCCGGCCTCGCGCAGTTCGGGGAGGCGCAGCTCGGCGTTGGCCGCCAGCGGCATGGTGACCTCGTAGCCGGGGAAGCCGGAGTCGGGCGACACTCCGCGGCGCTGCAGCGCCACCGAGATGCGCGGCTCGTAGAAGCTGGCCAGCATCGATCGGTACGGCTCGACGGTGAGGGTTCCCGATGCGCCCGGCGCCAGCCCGTCCTTGCCCAGGTGAGGATTGCCGTTGACCACGACGCCCCATGCCCACATAGGGACGTCGGACCGGTTGGTGATGGTGAACTCGATGCCGCCGGGCCCGGATTCGGTGGTGACGTCGAGGGGGACCGAGTCGGGCGACCACGAGAGCTCGGTGGCGGCCACACCGAGATCGTCGAGCTCGAAGACGACCTCGCCGGTACCCACGGTGCCGGTCTCGATGGCGCCCATGCCGCCGGCCGGTGCCGCCGCCACCCAGCCCTCGGGAAGAGCCAGACGGTGGGTGCCCTGCGACTCGACCTGGACCATGAGCCCGGCTTCGGCCCGAGCCCCCGAACCGTCGTCGATGGCGACGATGCCGTGGGTTGCGGAGAAGTCCGCCAGCGACGCCCGCCCCACCCCCCAGAAGGCGATGAGGAAGACGATGCTGAGGGCGGGGATGGTGAACCAGGCCCACTCCGGCTTCCCCACGGCGCGCAGAATGACGAAGTTGACCGGGCCTACCAGGACGATGAAGACGACTATCCCGGCCAGTAGCCACGGGAGCGCGGGGACGCTGACCTCCTGGGCGGACGATGCCGCCGCCAACAGGGTGCTGCCCCATCCCTGGGTGGACTGGTCGACGATCTTGGCCGCCGAGGGGCGGTCCCGTAACACCGCCGACCACTGCTCGACGGTGACCTCCTCCGGGTCCTCGACGAGACCCAGCTCGCCGCGACCCACCCGCTGCACTACCACGGGGGCTCCGGCGAGTGCCTCGCCGGAGCCGATCTCGGCCACGGCGGACAGCTCGGTGGCCGGGCCGAGAAGGCGGCCGCCGCTCTTGACCCAGGCGGTGAGGCTCTGGCGACCCGAAGCGTCGAGATCGGCCAGGGCTCCCGACCCGACCACCAGGTACGACACCGGGGCCAGACGGGGCCCGATGTCGGAGGCGCCCAGCGCGACGGTGGTGACCGGGGCCCCGGTGGGGGTGGTGGTGGCGCCGCGGAGCCGGGATTCGATATCGCCGGCGTCGATGGCGCCCACCAGGACGCCCTCGGCCAGGGTGCGCACCTGGAGCTGCTGTGACGCCAGTTCGGTCCCGGCCTCGTCGACGACCTTGACCGTCATCTGGCGCCGGCGTCCCGGGGCCGGCGCCTCGACGACGTATTCTTTGACGCTGCCGGCGGGAATCTCGATGGCGGTGGACGTGGTAGTGCCGAAGCTGACCTCGAGCGTGCCCACAACCAGGGCGTCGGCAGCGAGCGAGGCGGCGATGGTCACCGGGCGGGCCGGGTCGACCCATCCGTCCAGCCCCGCCTGGGCATCGAGGGTGAGCACGGCGGGTGTGTCTGCGGCGTCCGGTTGCGCCCATGCCGCGGCCGGTGCCGCCAGCGACACGACCGCGATGATCCCTCCCAGCAGGCGGGCAGCCCTTCTCATGACCAATCTGACGCCAGGGTCCCCCGCCTGGTTCCCATTTGATATCTCCCCGCCTTGGGGGGAGTACCCCTGCGTGCGGACCACTGCTCCCGCTTCCGACGGCCCTCCGCGAAGCCTCCGGGCTGCCACCTCCCCCAAAGGGGGAGGACGTCTAAGCACGACTGAAGGCGATGACGTTGTCGAGAACAGCCCTGGCGGCGCCGCTGTCGACCGAGCGGGCGGCCAATGTCACGCCGTCGACGAACCCTTCGGCGAGGCCGGCGGCGACGATGGCGGCCGAGGCGTTGACCAGGGCGACGTCCCGGCGGGGGCCCGGCTCGCCGTCGAGGACCGAGTACAGGATGGCGGCGTTCTCTTCGACCTCGCCGCCCTGGAGCTCGGCGAGGGAGGCGCGGGGCACCCCGAAGTCCTCGGGGGTGAACTCGGCGGTGGTGATCTCGTCCTTGACCAGCCGGAAGATGAACGACGGCCCGGTGGTGGTCAACTCGTCGAGGCCGTCGAGGCCATAGAAGACGAAGGCGTGGGTGGCGCCCAGGTTCCGCAGCGTCTCCATGACGCGTCCTGCCATCGGCGGCGCCGAGACTCCGAGGGCGTAGCGGCGGGCCCGGGCCGGGTTGCACAGCGGCCCGAGCAGGTTGAACACGGTGCGCACACCCATCTCGCGGCGCACCGGCCCGGCATGGCGCATGGCGGGGTGGTAGCGGGGGGCGAAGAAGAAGCCGAAGCCGGTGGTGCGGATCATCTCCACGGTGCGCTCCGGGGCCATGTCCAGGTCGAGTCCGACATGCGCCAGCAGGTCGGCCGAGCCGGTCAGCGAGGAGGCGGCCCGGTTGCCGTGCTTGGCGATGCGGGCCCCGGCCCCGGCGGCGATGAAGGCGGCCGTGGTGGAGATGTTGAACGTTCCGGAGCGGTCACCGCCGGTTCCCACCAGGTCGACGACGTCGTCGCCCACCTCGACGGTCACGGCGGCAGCCAGCATCGCCTCCACCATCCCGGTGATCTCGTCGGACGTCTCGCCCTTGATCCGCAGCGCGGTCACCAGGGCGGCGATCTGGGCCGGTGTCGCCGACCCTTCCATCACCTCGGCCATGGCGTCACGCGCCTGGTCGCGGCTGAGCGACTCCCCGGCGATGAGCCGGTCGATGGTGTTCGCCCAGTCGAAGTCGGTCATGACAGCCTGCCGGGAGAACGGATGACGCATCGCATCTGCCGCAGCGTACTCACCCGTCGCCGCACCCCACCCACAAGGTCGGCACCCGCCGCTCGTAATCCGTAGTACTTAGTACGTAGTACGTCTCAAGCTGAACGGCGCAGCATGCTGCGGCGCTGTTTCTCCGAGGCGCCGCCCCAGACACCGAAGTGCTCGCGGGCGTCGAGGGCGTAGTCGGCGCACTCGTTAACCACGGTGCAGACGGCACAGAAGGCCTTGGCGGCGACCTCCTCCTCGCGTGTCGACGGGAAGAATATGGCGGGGTCGGCGCCGCGGCAGGCGGCGAAGACGACCCAGGGTCTCTCCTCGGTGATGGGGGCTCTCAGTGCCGGAAGGGATATGGCGGTAGTTTCGATCATTGGTGATTCCTCCCCTGGAGGGATCGCGGCGCCGGGTGGTAGGGACCTGAGCGGCACCACATATCTGAGAGACGATCAACCCCGGGGTCGGGTTCCATCGCGTCTGCGCCGGGCGGCCCGGTACAATGGCGGGGCGAGCGTGGGAGGCGGCCGCGGTGCCGTCGTTACGACGGGCCGAGGAAAGTCCGG
>CAZOGW010000061.1:7089-17464 GCA_964579415.1 uncultured Acidimicrobiaceae bacterium
CCACAGGGCAGGGTGCTGGGTAACGCCCAGGCGGGGCGACCCGACGGAAAGTGCAACAGAGAGCAGACCGCCGATGGGCCTCCGGGCCACAGGCAAGGGTGAAACGGTGGTGTAAGAGACCACCAGCGCCCCGGGTGACCGGGGCGGCTCGGCAAACCCCACTCGGAGCAAGGCCAAGCAGGGACAGGGTGGCCCGCCCGTCACGTCCCAGGTGGGCCGCAACGAGCCCGGTCAGCAATGCCGGGCCCAGAGAGATGGCCGCCCACGACAGAATCCGGCTTACACCTGCGCTCGTAGTTCGGCCCCCGGCTTCGCCGGGGGCCGAACTACGAGCGGTACTTGGTACTTGGTACTTGGTACTTGGTACTTGGTACTTGGTACTACGTGATACGTAGTACGTACGCTAATCATGCAAATGTAGGTCCGCTATCGCTTCCAGTTCCAGGTCGAGGGCGCGGTCGTCCGGGGCGAGGGCCAGGGCGGCACCGAGGGAGCTCACCGCGTGGGCGGCGTAGATGCGGGAGACGTCGGGCTCGGCCTCGTCTCCGAGCATGGAGAGGATGCGACGGAGTTGGATGGCCAGGACAGGCCCGGCCGTCGCCGTCAGGTCCACCAGCCAGCCTTCGGGGGCGCGGCGGGCGACGATCTGTGTGCCGGCGTCGGGCGGCCCCACCGGGACCCCGGCGAACTCGGTGCCGTCGTGCTCGAACACCTCCCCCTCCCCCACGGCGAGACCGTCGGGCGAGGCGCCCGCCATGGAGACCAGTTCGGCACCGAACGTCTGCCAGTAGGAGCGGAGGGTGGCCGAGGGGAGGCCCGACTCGGCCACGGCGGCGAGTTGCTCGGCGGTGAACTGGTTCTCGGCGGCGGCCACCAGTGCTATGTCGACGGGATCGGTGACCTCCTCGATGGCCTCGAAGTCCATGGTGGACAGACCGGTGAGCCAGGCCCGCACCGCCGCCGAGGGTGTCTGGTACCCGGCCGCCTCATCAGCCCCGTCTCCACCGGAACACCCGGTCACTCCGAGGACGAGGGCCAGCGCCGCCACCACACGCAACATGGTTCCAGCCTACCGGGGCCTCCCGACGTACTCCCGAGAACGTAGTCCCGGGCTTCAGCCGCCGATCGGTGCCGACAGCCTCCCGGTGGCGAGGAAGTCCTCCCGGGCCGACCGGTGAGCCAGGCCGGACCGCCGCGCCAGGCCCACCAGGTAGATCAGCCCCACCGCCTCCAGCGCCCACACCCGCCAGTCGGTGAGAACGGTGACGACCAGCGCTCCGAACGTCGCCGGACCCGACGGGGTGAACCCCCACCCCAGCAACGGCCACCACAGGGTCTCCGGGTCGTTCCACATGCCGTCGAGGACCAGGTGCACCAGCATCCCCACCGCCACCGGCATCCAGCGCTTGCGGGGCCTCCCCCGCCGGGTGTTGAGGAGCACCAGCACCATCGCCAGCGCCGAGGCGAGCAGGGTGTGGCCCACCAGGCGCACCGACTGCAGCGAGGCGTAGAAGGCGGCGCCCACCGGGGTGTCGACGAGGTCGGGCAGCAGCGCCCCCAGCGCCAGCATGCGGAGGTCCATCCGCTCGTCCCTGAACGTGTACCGCACCACGGCGGTGGTCGCCCCGAGATGCCAGAAGATCACATCAGGGGACCAGGATGGCGCGGCAGTGGATACATCGCGGCGGGTCCGACCGCCGCGCTTCGGCCTGTTCGGTGGCGCTGAGGCGGAGGTGGCAGGCCCCGCAGACGCCGTCGTCGGTGAGGCGGCCCACCGCGACCCCGTCGTCCATGGTGGGGCGCAGCGAGTCGTACAGGTTGAGCAGGTCCTCGGGCACCAACGGGACGATCTCGGCCTTGCGGCGCTCCTTGAGCCCCAGCTTGGCGTCGATCTCCTTCCAGGCGACGACGATCAGCGCCTCGTGCGCTGCCTTGTCCTCGGTGGCGGTGACCAGCTCCGCCTCCAGTTCCTCGAGGCGGGCGGCGAGGCGGTCCCTGGCCTCCATCAGCTCGAGGACCTCCTCCTCCATGTCCTTCTTCTTGCGGTCGAGCATCTCGACCTCGCGGCGCAGGTAGTCGGCGTCGCGGGCGCTGAGGCCACCGGCGTAGAGGCGGTTCTGCTCGCTGGTGAGCTTGGTCTCGGCAAGGTCGAGCTCGCCGCTGGTGCGCTCCACGCTGAGCTCGGTCTGGCGGAGGGTCGCCGCGGTCTCGTCGCGGGCCGCCTGCCGGCGGGCGGCCTCCTCGTGGGCCTTCCTGTACTCGGCGAGGGCGGGGAGGGACTGCCGCTCGTGAATGAGCCTGTCTATCTCGGAGTCGACCGACTGGAGGTCCAGCAGGTCGTTGAGGCTGGGCGGAAACTGCAAGCTCATGGCCCCCACGGGTCGAGGTCGATTTCTGTCATGTCCACGGGGTTTTCGGTAACCGCGGCGACGGCAGCGTACAGCCTCGCCAGACCCGGTCGCTCGGTGGGTGCGTGGCCGGGGTCGATAACGGCCATCCCCATGTCGAGCGCCTGCCGGGCGGTGTGGTGCCCGACGTCGCCGGTGACGAGCACGTCGCATCCTGCGGCAGCGGCCACGAAGGAACCTCCCGAGCCGGGAACGACCGCCACGGTGGACACGGAACGGTCCCGGTGACCGGCCACCCTGACCACTCCGCCCAGCGTCTCGACCACGGTGGCGGCGATCCCGCCCACCGTGGTGTCGAGGCTCCCCTTGCGTCCGATGAGCCCGGCGTTGCCCTTGTGGTCGAAGACGTTGTAGGCGGGCTCCTCGTAGGGATGGGCGGCGACGAGGGCGGCGACCACGGCATCGAGGCGGCCCTGGGGCGCCACCATCTCCACCCGCGTCTCCGGCTCCCGGTTGAGCGCCCCGGCCTCGCCGAGATGAGGCGAGGCCCCGGCTCCGGGGTGGAAGGTGCCGGTCCCGCCGGAGCGGTACGAGCAACCCCGGTAGTTGCCGATGACCCCTGCTCCGGCGCCGGCCATGGCGTCGGCGACGGTGTCGGCATCACCGGCAGGGACATAGACGACGATGCTGACCGAGTCGGGCCCCCAGTTGGGGCCGAAGCCGGTGATCCCGCCGAGCCCGAGCGCCTCGGCGAGGGCGTCGGCGGCTCCACCGGGGGCGACATCGAAAGCGGTGTGGACGACACCGACGGCGACGCCGGCGGACACCAGGCGGAAAGCGCGGCCGGAGGGACCGCTGCCCGCAACCAGGCGGGTGGTGGGCCGGAACAGCAGCGGGTGGTACACCACCGCCAGATCGACCTCATCGGCGATGAGTCGCCCTGCGACGGCTTCGGTGATCTCGTGGCAGACGGCCACCCGCCCCGCCGGCACCGCCGCGTCCCCCAACTGGAGCCCCACCGGATCCCAACCGCCCGCCTTGGAAAGCGGCGCCACCGCGTCCAGCGCGGCCAGCACATCTCCCACAGTCGCCGTCACGCCGGATCCTCATCGCGTTCCATGGCCGGCAAGCGTAGTGAGGAACACGGCGCGCTACGGTGGCGTTGAACGATCCGCAGTGGATGCCGGACACGGGATACGGGATACCGACATGATCTTCAACCGCAGCAAGACCGAGATGGTGGACGCCGATCACGCCCTTCCCGGGCGCATCGAGCCGCCGGCGATCCCGGACACGCACTTCGTGAACGGGAACCCCCTCTCCCCGCCGTGGCCGGAAGGCCACGAGGTCGCCTACTTCGCCATGGGCTGCTTCTGGGGCGCCGAGCGCATCTTCTGGCGCCTCGACGGCGTGTACACCACCGCCTCCGGCTACATGGGCGGGTACACCCCCAACCCCAGCTACGAGGAGGTCTGCACCGGGCGAACCGGCCACGCCGAGGCGGTCATCGTGGTCTACGACCCCGCCGTGGTCAGCTACGAGGACCTGCTCAAGGCTTTCTGGGAGAACCACGATCCCACCCAGGTGAACGGTCAGGGCAACGACATCGGCACCCAGTACCGCTCGGCGATCTACACCACCTCCGATGCCCAGGCCGACACCGCCAAGCGCAGCCGGGACCGCTACCAGGAGGCCCTCCGCGGTGCCGGGTACACCGACATCGCCACCGAGACCCGCCCCGCCTCCGAAGCGGGAACCTTCTATTACGCCGAGGGCTACCACCAGCAGTACCTCGCCAAGAACCTCGGCGGCTACTGCAACCACGGCTTCTGCCAGGTCACGTACTAAGTACTAAGTACTAAGTACTAAGTACTAAGTACTAAGTACTACGTACTACGTGATACGTGATACGTGATACGTGCCGCTCGAGAATTCACGGGACCTTCACACCCTGGCAACCAGTACGACAACCCTGTCGGCTTGAGTGTGTGGTGCAGTCAGAAGAGGGAGCCCATGCTCACCACCGCCCGCATTACCGACGAGCACCTCGCCGCCATGGCCAAGGAGCTCGCAGCCCGGCTCAACCGCCTCGCCGTCCTTTCCGACGACCCGCGGCCGCCACTCACGCCGTCGTCCGCCCCAAGCAGCACCACCAAACCTCGCCCCCGGCCCCGCTGACCCCGCACCGCGCCCATCAGTGTTATCCGGCGTGGCACAATCCTCCGCCTTCACACCAGGAGAGGCGGCGTGCTCGAGCTGCGGACGCCTGACGAGATCGAAGAGATGCGCGCCGCCGGCCGTTTCGTGGCCGGGGTCCTGGCGGCCACTTCCGCAGCCGCCGGTGTCGGCGTCAACCTGCTCGATCTGGACGACCTCGCCCACCAGATGATCCGCGACGCCGGCGCCGAGTCGTGTTACCTCGACTACCACCCGTCGTTCGGCGGGAGCCCGTTCGGCAAGGTGATCTGCACCTCGGTCAACGACGCCGTGCTCCACGGCCTCCCCCACGACTACCGCCTGGCGGACGGGGACCTGCTCAGCCTCGACTTCGCCGCCTCGGTCGGCGGCTGGGTGTCGGACGCCGCGGTGTCCCTGGTGGTGGGAACACCCCGCCCCGAAGACGTCGGGCTCATCGACACCACCCGCCGGGCCCTTGACGCCGCCATCGCCCAGGCCTGGCCGGGGCGCCGGCTCGGTGACATCTCGGCCGCCATCGGCGGGGTGGCACGCGCCGGCGGCTACCAGGTCAACACCGACTTCGGCGGCCACGGTGTCGGCCGCACCATGCACGGCCTCGACCCCCACGTGCCCAACGACGGCGTCGCCGGCACCGGGATGATCCTCGAGGCCGGGCTGGTCATCGCCATCGAGCCGTGGTTCCTCGCTACCACCCGGAGGATCCGCACCGACCGGGACGGGTGGACACTGCGCAGCCATGACGGCTCGAGGGGGGCCCACACCGAACACACCGTGGCCATCACCGGCGGCGGTCCCGTCGTGCTGACGGCACAGCCCTGACGATCAGGAGTCGGAAGGCGCCGAGAGCTCCAGCGGAACCACCCAGCGGCCTCCGGCCCGCTCGGCCAGGGTGCCGAAGTCGACGGCGTCGAGGATGGCGATGGTGGCATCGCGCACGTCCTGCCACACCTCCTTGAGCGAGCAGGCCACATCCATGGGGCAGGGCTCGGGTGAGGAGCGGGTGGCACAGGCGATGGGGGCGAGCTGGCCCTGGAAGACCCGGACCACACGGTCCAGGGAGATCTCGCGGGCGGGCCGGTTGAGGCGGTAGCCGCCCGACGGGCCCCGCTCGGAGCGGACGATGCCGGCACCGCGCAGCTGGCTCATGATCTGTTCGAGAAACGGCGCCGGTACCGCGGTGCGGTCGGCGAGGTCGGCCAGCTTGAGAGGCTGGTCGCGGTCCTCGACAATCGCCAGGGCCAGCACGGCTCTGGTTGCGTAGTCGGTCTTCTTGGTGATCCACATTGTCGACCTTCACAGTAGGACAACTTGGGCACAGGGGGAAGCTCCGGATCGGGTACCCCGTCGCCGGTCTTTGACACCGTCACCGGTCACTCGTAGTCTGTCGCAGTTCCTAATGTCGAGTTCTCGGACTCTATAACTCGACAACTCCGGATTCCATCTGAAATTGAGGAGAGACCAAGATGCGTAGGGCAAGGCTCTGGATGGTGCTGTTGTCCGTGGTCGTACTGTTCGCCGCCGCCTGCGGTGGTGACAGCGGCGGCGACGGAACGACGGCGCCGGGAGGGAACGGCACCACGGCCACCCCGGCAGGCGGCGGTGCCGACGAGGTCAGGCTCGGCTACTTCGCCAACGTCACCCACGCTCCCGCCATCGTGGGGGTCTCCAACGGCTTCTTCGAGGAAGAGCTGGGCGACGTCGCCCTCAGAACCCTGACGTTCAACGCGGGCAACGAAGCCATCGAGGCGATCTTCAGTGGCGCCCTCGACGTCACGTTCATCGGCCCCAACCCGGCGATCAACGGCTTCTCCCAGTCGGATGGCGAGGCGATCCGCATCATCTCCGGCAGCACGTCGGGTGGCGCTTCACTCATCGTCGACGACTCCATCCAGTCAGAGGAGGACTTCGCCGGCAAGACCCTGGCCACCCCGTCGCTGGGCAACACCCAGGACGTTGCGGCCCGCGCCTGGCTCGCCGATCAGGGCTACGAGGTGACGCTCGAGGGCGGCGGCGACGTCTCCATCGTGCCGCAGGCCAACGCCGACACCCTCACCGCTTTCCAGTCGGGCCAGGTCAACGCGGCGTGGGCGCCGGAGCCCTGGGCGACCCGCCTAATCATCGAGGGCGGCGGCCGCACCTTCCTCGACGAAGCCGAACTGTGGCCCAACGGGCAGTTCGTCACGACGCACCTCATCGTGGCCACCGAGTTCCTCGAGGAGAACCCTGAAACGGTCGACGCCATCCTGCGTGGCCTGGTGCGCTCCATCGATTACGTCAACGAGAACCCCGACGAGGCCAAGACCGTGGTCAACGAAGGCATCGAGGCGATCACCGGGAGCGCCATCGCCGATGACACCATCAACGGCGCGTGGGAGAATCTGGAGTTCACCGTCGACCCGATCGCCTCGTCGCTGCAGAAGTCGGCCGACGACGCCGAGGCGGCAGGTCTGCTCGAGCCGGTGGACCTGGACGGCATCTACGCCCTCGATCAACTCAACGCCATCCTGGCGGAACTGGGACGGGATCCGGTATCGTCCTCATGATCGTGGAGCAAGAAGCGTACGCCACCGCGGCCGACCACCGGACCGCGGTGGCGATTCGCAACGTCTCGAAGACGTACAGCGACGGCAAGTCCGGCATCAAGGCGCTCGACGACGTCTCCCTCGACATCGCCGCCGGCGAGTTCGTCTGCCTCCTCGGCGCATCGGGCTGCGGCAAGAGCACGCTCCTCAATCTGGTGTCCGGGCTGTACGCCACCACCGACGGGACCATCGAGACCGGCGGCCGCCGCATCGGGATGGTGTTCCAGGAGCCTGCCCTGTTCCCCTGGCTCACCGTCGCCCGCAACGTCGACGCCGCCATGCGGTTCCGTCGCGTGCCCCGCGATCAGCGCAAGGCACGGGTCGACGAGCTGCTCAGGCTGGTCCACCTCGACGAGTTCGCCAACGAGCGGCCGCACCAGCTCTCCGGCGGGATGCGGCAGCGCACAGCCATCGCACGGGCGCTGGCCCAGGACGCCGAGATCCTGCTCATGGACGAGCCGTTCGGCGCCCTCGACGCCATGACCCGCGGCGTGCTCCATGACGAGCTGGAGCGCATCTGGAAGGACACCGGCCTGACCATCCTGTTCGTCACCCACGACGTGCGCGAAGCGGTCCGCCTCGGGGACCGGGTGGTGCTGCTGTCGAGCCGTCCCGGACGGGTCATCGAGACCTACGAGATCGACCTGAAGCGCCCCCGCCGGCTCAACTCCGACGCGGTAGGCAACCTGGCCAGCCAGATCACCGCACGGCTGCGCGGGGAGGTGCGGCGCCATGCCCAGTGAGGTCAGGGACATGACCGGTACGCGCAACATCGACGAGGAGATCGTCGGCCTCGACCACCTGGAGCGCCCGCTCATGGGGCGCCCGCCGTGGACGCGGCGCTTCTGGGACTCCGCCTGGCCCAAGCTGGCCGCCATCGGGCTCGTCCTCGTGCTGTGGCAGCTCATCGTGTGGTCGGGGTGGAAGCCGCGCTACGTGCTACCGCCGCCGGTGGACGTGCTGAGGCAGCTTGCCGAGGACATCACCACCCGACCGTTCTGGACGGCGGTCGGGATCACCATGCAGCGTGCCGCCATCGGCTTCGCGGCCGCCGTCTTCGCCGGATCCCTCATCGGGTTGGCGGTGGCCCAGAGCACGGTCCTGCGGCGGGCGGCCGGTTCGCTCATCACCGGGCTGCAGAGCATGCCATCGATCGTGTGGTTCCCGTTCGCCATCCTCCTCTTCCAGATCTCGGAGACGGCGATCTTCTTCGTGGTCGTACTGGGGGCGGCGCCGGCGATCGCCAACGGCCTCATCTCCGGCATCGACCACATCGAACCCATCCTGTTACGGGCCGGCAAGATGCTGGGAGCGCGGGGACCGTATTCGTGGCTCTACGTCATCCTTCCCGCCGCGCTCCCCGGCTACGTCGCCGGGCTCAAGCAGGGCTGGGCGTTCTCGTGGCGCTCCCTCATGGCCGGCGAGCTGCTCGTCATCGTCATCTCCCGACCCTCGATCGGCGTCCGCCTCAGCTACGCCCGGGAACTGGCCGACGCCGAGCAATTGCAGGCGATGATGATCGTCGTGCTCGTCATCGGCATCATCGTCGACGGGGTGTTCTTCGGGACCATCGAACGCAAGGTCCGCCGCAACCGCGGCCTGATTGTTTCTTGAGGTATCACGTATCACGTATCACGTATCACGTATCACGTAGTACGTAGTACGTAGTACGCTCAGCCCGCGATATCGTGACCGCGTGATTGCTGTCATCCAGTCGGATCCGGGGTGCCCGCCGGGGTTGGTGGGCGAGGTGTTGGACGGCGCCGGTGTCGAGTGGTCGCTGGTGGCGGTCCATGACCGCGAGCCGCACCCGGAGGCGCCCGACGCGGCGATCGTGCTGGGCGGGCGGCAGGGCGCCTACGACGGCCTGCTCCACTCTCACCTGGAGGGGACCCGGCGTTGGCTCACCGACCTGGTGGCCGGGGATGTTCCCGTGCTCGGGATATGCCTCGGGGCGCAACTGCTGGCTGCGGCGGTAGGCGGCGACGCCTTTCTCGCCCCCCGGCCCGAGGCGGGGCTCCTCACCCTCGACTTCGTCGCCGACGATCCCCTCGCTCCCCTGCTCACCGGTCCCTGGATCTTTTGCCACCAGGACACCTTCACGCTTCCCCCGTGGGCGACCCTGGTCGCCACCACCGGCTACCCGGCCGCGTTCCGCTCCGGCTCGGCGCTGGGACTGCAGTTCCATCCCGAGGCCATCGCCTCCATGGTGAAGCTCTGGATCGACGAGCCCGGCAGCACCGCCGAGCGAGCCGGTCTCGACCCGGCCGGCTTCGTCGCCGAGATCGAGGCCCACCGGGACGACCTCGCCGACCGGGGCCGCGCCCTCATCGCGGCGTGGCTCGCCGAAGCGCTGCAGCCGGCTTCCCCGGAAAGCGCCCACTCCTGAGCGACGCCCACTCGCCTAACCTGGTGGGACCCGGTTCCGCTCAGGGATGCCGGGGCCGACGAGGGTGTCCCGTACCGGTGGGTGCAAAGACGGGACTCAGGAGAAGAAGCCCATGTCGTGGATCCTGCTCATCGTCGCCGGCCTGCTCGAAGTGGTGTGGGCCGCCGCCCTGCCCGCATCAGACGGCCTTTCCCGCCCGCTGCCGACGGCCACCTTCCTCGTCGCCCTCGCCGGCAGCATGTTCCTCCTCGCCAAGGCGATGGAGACCATCCCGCTGGGCACGGCGTACACGGTCTGGGTCGGCATCGGCGCGGTGGGCGCCGCAATCGTCGGTCTCGCCGTCTACGACGACCCGGCGACACCGGCGCGGCTCGGTTTCCTCGGGCTGCTCATCGTCTCCATCGTCGGGCTCAAGCTGACCAGCGAGTGAGGTCGGTCGCGATCCACGGCGCTCAGCCGCGCAGGATCTTCTCCATCGGCTTCCCTCTCGCAAGCTCGTCGATCAACTTGTCCAGATAGCGGATCTCTCGCATGGTCGGCTCCTCGATGTCTTCCACCCGGACGCCGCAGACCACACCCTTGATCAAGGCACGCGCAGGATTCGGCTCAGGAGCCTCCGCGAAGAAGGTCTCGAGGTCCACCTCTGTCTTGAGCGTCGCCTCGAGCCCGTCGGGGCCGTATCCGGTCAACCAGCAGATGAGCTCATCGACCTCCGCCTTCGTGCGGCCCTTCCGCTCGGCCTTGGCCACATAGTGTGGGTAGACGCTGGCGACACTTGTCGTGTAGATCCGATGCTTGGCCATGATCGTCGTGGGCGTTGAGGGACTTGAACCCCCGACCTCTTCCTTGTAAGGGAA
>CAZOGW010000062.1:0-17387 GCA_964579415.1 uncultured Acidimicrobiaceae bacterium
GCGGCACCCCCGATCCGACGACCACGGCCACCGCCGCCCCGACCACGATCGCTGCTCCGACGACGACCACGTCGGCGCCCACCACGACCACCACGCCGGCTACCACGACCACCCAGGCACCGACAACCACGCTCGCCCAAGAAGCCGTCGGCGACCCCGAGCTGCTGCAGGCCATGATCGACGACATCGCCCAGGCCTGGTTCGGCGTCGACGCCGCAGTTGCAGGAGTACCTATCCCTGATCTCACCAATCCTGATCCAGTCGTCGCAGTGGGCGACATCTACAGGCTCGATGCGTGGCTTGCCCAATCACCTGACACTTGGGGAGAGGAGTGGGTAGCGGTGTTCACCGGCGCTGATACTCCTGCAAGGACGGAACTCGGGAATGTGTACAGCAGTCGCCTCCTCGGCAACGAGATTGCGGTCAATCGAGGAGATCCTTGGGCGTTTCACGGTGGGCGGGTTGTCGACATCGCCGAAACGAGCCTAAGCCTGCCAGAGGTCACCGCCCTCCCCAGCGATGCAGTCGGAGTGGTCTTCCATTCCTCAATCGGGCCCTACGAATTCGTTGATGCTGATACGGGTGAGGTTCGCGAGACTCAGCCAGGCTGGGATGCGGACGATGAGTGGCTTGTGGTCGTCGCCCCAAGCCCACACGGATGGGTACTTCACCATGAACTCTTTGAGTAGGGCAAGCATCACCGCACTCGCGAGCGCCCTCCTGATAGGAATGGGCCTGATGCCCGTATCGGCCCAGGTGAACAACCCGAAGCCCGCACCGTCCCTCGACGGCTACTTCATGCGCGCATCAGTGATGGTGGACGGCGGTGTGACCAGTGCTGCGAAGGCTGATTCGTGGGTCGCGATGTGCAGCGGCATACATGAGACCTTTGATGCCTACATCGCGGCGCAACCGTGGCTCGAACCAGACGCGCCCGCCGAGTTCGTGAGCGAGGTTCGGCATCGGGACACATCCGACGGAGCCATCAAGGCTGTGCGGCTTTGGATCTCGCTCAATGACCCGCAGCACGACCTCCCTGGGGATCTACGGATCATCCGCTTCTGCACGCAGGACCAACGGGGCTATCTACCAGTAACGGCAGCTGAGGTCAGGAACAAAGTCGATTCACCGGTTGTGGAGGTCCTCGACTTCGAAGGCGAGGTGTATTGCGAACCCGGCAGCGCAATCGTTGGATCGGCAACGTACTACTACTCGTGGAGCGATGGGCAGGGTCGTTGGGTCTCTGGCCTAGGGCGAAACTGGGTGTACCAACCGAATCCGGACCGGCTCGTCAGCGGAGAGGTCGAGTTCCGCTGCGTGGAGATCCTCACCGAACCGGATCGGGTGGCGTTGCTGGCCGAGCGGGTACCGGACTCGTCGGTCAACATCAACCCGTCGGTCAAGGGCCTCACCGGACTCGACGCGTGGCTCTGGTACGACTTCACCGCCGGCAGCGACATCACCCTCGCGGTGACCGTCGAGGCCCGCGGCGGTACCTGGCCGCTCACGGTACGGGCTTGGATCGACGAGGTCATGTGGGACGTCGACTGCACCACCAACTGCGCCTACCGCGGCTCTGCCAAAGGTTTCGACACCAGCGGCCACGAGTACGCCACCGACTACGAAGACTCGATCTGGGACCCGGCGCCGGCGTACGACGGCGGCGGCGAATCGGCCGAAGAGGCGTTGCACACCCACGTCTACCGCACCCACGGGGACTACACCCTGTCGACCGCCACCGTGTGGAAAGGCTCCTACGAGTTCGGCGGCATCCTCAACGAACTCGATCCCGTCATCGTCGCCGACTCCTACAGCTTCCCCGTGATCTCGGTCGTCTCCGACCTCTACGACCGCTGAGCTACCCGAAGCGGTAGTCGGCGCTCTCGGCCACCTTGCGGTAGCCGATACGCCGGTAGATCTCGTTCGACGTCGGGTTGGCCAGGTCGGTGTTGAGCATGCAGAGGCGGTACCCGGCGTCCAGCATCGCACGGCTGTGGTCGGCGACCAGGGCGGTGGCGTAGCCCCGGCCTCTGAGCTCGGGTGGTGTGTACACCGCGCTGATGCGGATGCCGTTGCGGGTGGGCGAGCCGTGGGTGCTCATCGACACCAGCCGGCCGTCGACCTCCCAGACCCGGGCGCCGAACGCCGGGTCGCCGGAGAGGCGCAGCGCCACGAAGCGCCGTGACCAGTCGGCGTCGGAACTGTGATCGGGGAGTGCCTCGGCATGGAAGTCGGCGACCCAGCGAGCGAGTACATCGGCATCGACATCGGCGGCGGGACGGGCGTGGCCCTCCGGGCGGGGGACGTCCTCGACCGTGTCCAGCACGAAGACCCCCTGGCCGGTCACCAGTGCCGGTTCGGCGCCGGTCCGGGCGTGCCACTCGTCGAGGAACCAGTCGACGGTGGGATGGTTGCCGAGGATCCCACCGATCGCAGTGAGGTCTTCGCCGATCGCGGCAGCCAGGTCGGCAACGGCGCCGGGTGATGCCGCGTCGGCGAGGACCGGCCGATAGGGAGGGGTGACCAGGGCGACGCCGGCGAGGCTCCCCCTCTCCCGCACCGACCACAGGTGGAAGGTGTCGTACACGGCGGGATGGCTCACCAGGGTGCCGAGGATGCCGAGGACGAGGTTGTTGCGTGCCTCGCTCTCCTCCAACCAGGAACTCACTTCTGCGAGGAATGCGGCAGGGTCGGTGTGCCGAGTGACCTGGCCCACCGCCTCACACCCCGAGCTCGCGGTACATCTCGGCGAACTGGAGATAGTGGTCGACGCCGACATCCTGGTAGCGGATCTCCTCGTCCCGGAGCGGCCGCAGCGGCCTGGCCGGGATGCCCACCGCCAGCGTCCACGGCGGGATGCTGGTCTTGGGTGACAGCACCGATCCGGCAGCCAGCCACGCCCCCTCCCCCAGCTCCGAGCCGTTGAGCATCCTCGCCCCGATGCCGACGAGCCCGTGGTCACCGACCGATGAGCCGTGCACCACGGCGGCGTGGCCGATGGTGACCCGCCGGCCCACCACCACAGGGGCGCCATAGTCGGCGTGCATCACCACGTTGTCCTGGATGTTGCTCTCCTCACCGATGGTGATCGTGTCCACCTCGGAGCGGAGAACGGCGCCGAACATCACGACGACCTTGCGCCCGATGGTGATGTGCCCGTAGATGCGGGCCGTGTCGGCGACGTACGCGGTGGGATCGATGACGGGCTCGGGGAGCATGGCGGCACCCTAGCCGAGGGGATCGACGATCTTCCCCAAGAAACGACTTGACAGACGAACGTATGTTCGATATATTTGAAGCTGACTTCCCCGTCCGTTCCCGGGAGACACGCCCGTGGTCGATGGAGGAGTTGTTCCGTTGGAGACCCTGTTCACGGCGATCGAGAAGATCCCGGTCCGGCTCGACGGGTTCGCCACTTCCGAGGCGCTCGCCGAGGACGTCGGCATGCTGAGCCGGGCCATCTCGATGCTGACCGCTCGGCTCGCCGGCCGTATCGCCGCCCAACGGGCGCTGGGGCCTGATCCTGACGGCCTCTCGCTGACCCGGTGGACGGCGGTGCACGCCGATGTCACCGGTGGCGAGGCACGCAGCCTGGTATCGCTGGCGAGCGCCATGACGGCACACCCGGACACCGCCGAGTCGATCGAGGCGGCGCGCATCTCCCACACCAGGGCCAGGATGTTGTCCCGGGCCGCCCAGGCGCACCCCAAGATGTACGAGCGTGACGAGGAGTTGCTGCTCCACATTGCCGAGAGCCAGGACGTGACCGACCTGAATCGTGCGGTCCGCTACTGGCGGAGTTGCGCAGACGACGAGGCTGCGGAGGGCACCGCCGGGCAGCAGCGGATGGCGGCCTACCTGCATGCCTCGGTCACCATGGGAGGCATGGTGCGACTCGACGGGTACCTCGACCCCGCCACAGGGGAGGCACTCCTCACCGCGCTGGACGCGGCGACGCCGCCGCCGGTTCAAGGCGACAACCGCGCTCCCGCCAACGCCCGTGCCGAAGCCCTGGGCACGATCTGCGAGGAGTGGCTCCGCGTCTCCGGCAAGACCGACGGTGGATTGCGGGCGGCGGTGACGCTCCTCGTCGACCTGGACACGCTGCAAGGGCGACCCGGGAAGCACCGGGATCTCGAGTACACCGGGCCGGTGAGCGGCGACGTGGCCCGGCGCATCCTGTGCGACTGCGACGTGAGCCGGGTCATCACCCGGGGCCCGTCGGAGGTCCTCGACGTGGGCCGCGCCACCCGGGTCATCTCGCCGGCCCAGCGCAAGGCGCTGGTGGTTCGGGACCGGCACTGCCGGTTCCGCGGCTGCGACCGGCCGCCGAAGTGGTGCGACGCTCACCACATCATCCCGTGGGAGTCGGGTGGCGAGACCAATCTTGACGATCTTGTCCTCGTATGTCGCCGACACCATTCGATGATCCATGAAGGTCGAGCCGTGGTCGTCGGCCACGACGTGATCCCGGTGGCGGTCGCCGAGAGGTCGCCTCCGTGAGGACCCGGACCGGGGATCTACCCGGGTGTCGACGGCACGCTGCGGACCGCTTCTACGATGCGGTCCCGGTCGGCGTCGGAGAGGTTGGAGCCGCTGGGCAGGCACAGGCCGTGCTCGAAGAGCCGGCGCGACACGTCCCCGCCGTAGGTGCGGCAGTCGGCGTACAGCGGCTGCAGGTGCATCGGCTTCCACACCGGGCGGGCCTCGATGTCGCGGCTCTCCAGCTCGAGGCGGATCGCCTCCCGGTCGACGCCGGCGGCGGACGGGTCGATGGTGAGAGTGGTCAGCCAGAACGTGGAGTGGGCGCCGGGCGCCTCCTGCAGGAAGCGGTATCCGGCCAGGTCGCCGAGGCCGTCCTCATAGGCCCGCCGGTGGGCGCGGCGGCGCTCCACGCGGCGGTCGAGATCGGCGAGCTGGCTACGGCCCAGGGCGGCGAGCAGGTTGCTCATGCGGTAGTTGTACCCCAGCTCCGTGTGCTGGTAGTGCGGGGCCGGGTCGCGGGCCTGGGTGGCGAGGAAGCGGGCGTGGCTCGCCAGGTTCCCGTCGTCGGTGACCAGGGCGCCGCCGCCGCTGGTGGTGATGATCTTGTTGCCGTTGAACGACAGGGCGGCACAGATACCGAACGATCCGGCGGGCCGCCCCTGGAACGTGCCGCCGATCGCCTCGGCGGCGTCCTCGATCAGCGGAACGCCGTGGCGCTCGGCGAGCGGGACGATGCGGTCGTAGGCGGCAGGCTGGCCGTAGAGGTCGACGGTGATGATGGCGGCGAGCGGGCGGCCCTCCGCCTCGGCGTCGGCGAGGGCCTCGGCGAGCAGATCGGGGTCCATGTTCCAGGTCGCCGGGTCGCTGTCGATGAGCACCGGCTCGGCCCCGGTGTAACGCACCGCGTTGGCGGTGGCGGCGAAGGTGAGGCTCTGCACCGCCACCCGGTCGCCGGGGCCGACACCGAGATGGACCAGTGCCAGGTGCAGCGCCGCGGTGCCCGACGAGAGAGCGACGCCGTGACCGCGCCCGGTCACGGCGGCCAGGTCTGCCTCGAAGCCGTCGACCTCAGGACCGAGCGGGGCGATCCAGCCGCTGTCGATGGCGCGCAACACCGCCTCGCGGTCACCGGGCACGACGTCGGGTGGCGACAGGTAGATGCGGGTCATGGGCGGTTCATGGTACGGGCTGGCGCCGGAAGGGTTGCCGACAGGCTGACCACTATCCTCCCCGGGATGGATCTCCCCCCTCTGACCGAGCTGGTGTCGATTCCCCGGGTTTGGGAGCGCATGGCCCGCGTCGAGGAGCGCCTGCGCGAGGTCACCACCGCGTCTACGGACTTCCTCACCGGCGTCGCCCAGCACGGGCTCGACGCCGGCGGGAAGAGGTACCGTCCCCTGCTCGCCCAGGTAGCCGCCGAGCTCGGCCCTCACGGCGGCGACCGACCCGTCGAAGCCGGTGTGGCCGTGGAACTGGTGCACGTCGGCTCGCTCTACCACGACGACGTCATCGACGAGGCAGCCATCCGCCGTGGGGCGGCCTCGGTCAATGCCGCCTGGTCCAACACGGTGGCCATCCTCGCCGGTGATTTCCTGCTGGCCCGCGCCTCGGAGGTGGCGGCGCCGTTGGGTGAGGAGGCGGTGGCGCTCATCGCCCGCACCTACGCTCAGCTCTGCGAGGGTCAGACCCTGCAGCTCGAGCTCACCGACGGCCTCGACCACGGCCCCGACGCCTACTACGACGTCATCGGCGGCAAGACCGCCAGCCTCATCCGCACCTCGGCGCGGCTCGGGGCACTCACCTCGGATGCGCCGCGGGAAACCGTCGAGGCGGTGTCGGAGTGGGCCTGGGAGGTGGGTTTGGTGTTCCAGATGACCGACGACGTCCTCGACCTGGTGGCAGACGAGGCGTGGCTGGGCAAACCGGCCGGCTCCGACATCCGCGAGGGGACCTTCACCCTCCCGGTCCTCTACGCCGTCGCCGGCCCTGCAGGCAACGAGATCCGCGGCCTGCTCACAGCCGGGCGGCCCTACAGCGACGACGCCGTGGAGCGGGTCATCGACCTCGTCACCTCCGGCGGGCACGTCGACCGGGCGCTCGACGAGGCCACCGATCGGGTGCAGGCCGCCAAGAAGGCCATCGACCGGATCGAGACCGGTTCGCTGGCCGGGGCGCTCTCCAACCTGGACGGGTACCTGTTCGACAGAGTCGAGGCGGCACGGCGCAGATGAACCGGCGCCATCGTCGAGTCCGGCGGCCGGCGCTGCTGTACCTCCTTGCGGGCCTGCTGACGCTGGCGGCGTGCTCGCCTTCCGAGAACACCGGCTCCAAGACCGTGGGCGACCCGCTGGGCGCCCCGGCGACCACCACCACCCTTCCCGACGATGCCCCGACAGACACCACGGCTCCGCCTGCCACCACGGCGCCACCGGAGGGCACCGGCCTGGAGCCGCCCACCATGCCCGACCCGTACGACATCCTTTCCGACGCGCTGGAACCGCTCGCCGGGTTCGCCGGCATCGACGAGGAGCCGTCCGAGCTGCTCGACACCGTCGGCTTCCGGCTCTCACCCGTCGTCGACGGGTGGATGCGGGCCGTGATGTGGGACAGCCTCGAGGTGGGCGGCGAGCCCGTGCTCGTGGTGGCCATGTACCCCTACGGCGAGCTGCGCGCCGATCCGTTCACCCCCCTCGGCATGGCGGGCATCGCCGCCGGTGCCGACATCGAGGTGGAAGACGCCACCGTCGACGGCGCCACGGCCTGGAGGTTCCAACTCGACGACGAGTGGTGGTACACCTGGGCGGGCCATTCGGTCGCCTTCCTCGCCGTCGGTGACGACGAGGCGGTAGAAGCGGTGCTCGAGCCTCTGGTGGCCGCCGACGCCGAGGTGTACGCCTGGGAGACCGGCGACTGCCTCTACACGGCACCCGACGACGGCGCCCAGGTGCCCTACGCCCCGTTCGGCGACGACATCGTCGTCCCCTGCGACGGTCCCCACAGCCACTACGTCCTGGCCACCACGACCTTCGACGAAGCGGCCGGCGGCATCGGCGACGAGGAGTACCTCGCCCTGCAGACGCTGTGCGGTGAGAGCTTCGAGGAGCACGTCGGCCTCCCATCGACCGAGTCGGCCGTGGACCTGGTCATCTACGCCCCCGACGAGGACGAGTGGGACCGGGGCGACCGCTACGGCGCCTGCGTCATCGGCCGCTACGCCGGCGGTGAGCCGATGCTCGTCGAAGACACGTACCGGGGCATGGGAGAGGCGGCACGCCTCGACCGGACACCCGGCGACTGTTACGGCCCCTTCGGGATCGCCTCCCCGCCGGTGCCCTGCGACCAGCCGCACGTGTACCAGTACCTGGGGGCGGCGGACCTGCCCAGTTCGGGGGAGTACCCGTCCGGGGCCGGCGAGCAGCAGGCGGTCGCCGCCTGCGACCAACTCCTCGCCGGTCAGGCGTCCACCACCGAGAGCGGCGACGGCCGTATCGAGACCTTCGCCATGGCCCCGCCGCCGCATCGATGGGAGCAGGGCGAGCGGACCGTCCACTGCTTCGCCTACCCGGCGCCCCTCGATCCGGACGACACGGTGCCGCTGATCATCGTGGGACCGCTGCAGGGCGAGTGGCGCATCCTCCCCGCCGAGGACGTCATCGACGCGTAGGCGCATACGTAGTACGTAGTACGTAGTACGCTACTTCGGTCTCATCGTCGGGAACAGCAGCACGTCGCGTATGTGCGTATGCCCGGTGAGCAGCATCACCAGGCGGTCGACGCCGATGCCGAGGCCGCCGGTGGGCGGCAGTCCGTACTCGAGGGCGCGGATGTAGTCCTCGTCGACGGGATGGGCCTCCTCGTCGCCGGCGAGACGGGCGGCGGCCTGGGCCTCGAAGCGGTCCCGCTGGTCGAGGGGGTCGTTCAGCTCGGAGAAGGCGTTGGCGTACTCCGACCCGGCGATGAACAGCTCGAAGCGCTCGGTGAGGTGCGGATCGGTGCGGTGGCGGCGGGCCAGCGGGGAGACTTCGACGGGGTGGTCGAGCACGTAGGTGGGCTCCCACAGGTCGTCGGCGACGTGGGCCTCGAAGATGGCATCGACGATCCTCCCGTGGCGCCAGGCCGGGTCCGGTTCGACGCTGAGGCGCCGCGCCACGGCACGGGCCTGCTCAACATCGGCATCGAAGTCGATGCGCTCGCCGGCCACCTCGGCGACCAGGTCGACCATGCGGGCGCGGCGATACGGGGGCGACAGGTCGACGGTCCGGCCCTGGTACTCCACCTGCGCCGCGCCGGTGGCGGCGACCGCGACCGCCGAGAGGATCTCCTCCACCATCACCGCCACGTCGTTGTAGTCGGCCAGCGCCTGGTACGACTCCAGCATGGTGAACTCGGGGTTGTGGGTGGCGTCGATACCCTCGTTGCGGAAGATGCGCCCGATCTCGAAGACCCGCTCCAGGCCCCCCACCACCAGCCGCTTCAGGTAGAGCTCGGTGGCGATGCGGAGGCGCATGTCCATGCCGAGAGCGTGGTGATGGGTCTCGAAGGGACGGGCGAGCGCCCCGGTGGCCTCGGCGAGCAGCACCGGGGTCTCCACCTCGATGTAACCGCGGTCCTCGAACTGGTGGCGAAGCTCGGCGACGATGCGGGCCCGGGTGACCGCGGTGCGGCGCGACTCCTCGTTCACCATCAGGTCGAGGTAGCGCTGCCGGGAGCGGGCCTCGGTGTCGGTGAGCCCGTGCCACTTCTCGGGGAGGGGCCGCAGCGACTTGGCGAGCAGGTCGAAGCCCTCGACCTTGACGCTGAGCTCCCCGGTCTTGGTGGTGACCACCTCTCCGGAGGCACCGATCCAGTCGCCGACGTCGAGTTCGTCGAAGGTGGCGAACGCCTCCTCGCCGAGCACGGCGCGGCTCACGAAGAGCTGGATGGTGCCGCCGGGATCGGCGAGCACGGCGAAGGTGAGGCGCCCCAGCCGGCGTAGCCCCAGGACGCGCCCGGCGACAACCACCTGCTCCCCGGTGTCGGTCGCCGGCTCCAGCCCGGCGTGGCGCTGATGCAGCTCGGCGGAGGTGGCGGTGCGTTCGAAGCGGTAGGGGTAGCCGCCGGCGGCGACGTGCCCCTGGTGCTTGGCGAGGCGGGCCGCTGTCAGCGGGTGCGAGGCGAGGCCGGCCTCGTCGTCGACCGGCTCGTCGGGGGTTTCGTTCACGCGTCTTCCTGGTTGAGGTGGTAAATGAGGCGGAGGCCGTCGAGCGTGAGGTGCTCGTCGATCACGTCGACAGTACGGCAGTGGGGAACGATGGTAGAGGCGAGCCCACCGGTGGCGACCACGGTGGGTGGCGGGCCGTCGCCGGAGATCTCGGCGGCGAGCCGGGACACGATCCCGTCGACCAGCCCGGCGTGCCCGTAGAGGGCGCCGCTCTGGATGGCCTCGACCGTGCCCTTGCCGATGGGGGAACGGGGCGGCACGTACTCGACGTTGCGCAGCGCCGCCGTCCCGCCCACCAGCGCCTCGGTGGCGATGACAAGGCCGGGGGCGATGGCGCCGCCGAGGTACTCGCCGCCGCGGCCCACCACGTCGAAGTTGGTGGAGGTACCGAAGTCGACGGCGATGGCCGGCGCCCCGTAGGCCTCCCGGGCCGCCACCGAGTTGACCACCCGGTCGGCGCCGACCTCGCGGGGGTTGTCGATGAGGATGGGCATGCCGGTGCGGGTGCCCGGCCCAACGACGACCAGCGGGCCGCCGGTCATGCGGTCGGCGACGGTGCGCAGCGGGCCGGTGAGCGCCGGGACCACGCTGGAGAGGGCGATCCCGGAGATGTCCTGCGGCTCGTAGCCCTTGAGCGCCAGCATGGAGCCGAACCACATCTGCATCTCGTCGACGGTTCGCTGCCGGGTGGTGGTGAGGCGCCAGTCGGCGACCAGGCCCTCACCGTCGTAGAGCCCGACCACGGTGTTGGAGTTGCCCACGTCGATGACCAGCAGCACGTCAGCCCCCTCCCCCGAGCATCCCTGCCTGTTCCAGGCGAACACCGCGGTCGACGGTGAACCCGCCGCCGTCACGGTCGAAGTGGATGTTGTCGATGAGGCGGGTGGCGCCCACCCGGGCGGCCACAGCGAGGAAGGCGGGCCGGTCCAGCTCGTCGAGTCGGGAGAGGTCGGCGACCGACACCAACTCCACGTAGTCGGGGGCGATACCGGCGCCGTCGAGCTCGGAACGCACCAGCCGCTCCAGCACCGCGGCGGAGCGCTCGCACGAGTCGGCGGCGTCGGCAGCCCTCATCAGCCCCCGGGAAAGGGACAGGGCGGCGACCCGGTCGGTGGCGGAGAGGTAGACGTTGCGCGACGACAACGCCAGGCCGTCGGCGTCGCGGATGGTGGCGCCGCCGACGATCTCGACGGGGATCGCCAGGTCGGCGACGAGGCGGCGGATCACGGCAAGCTGCTGGGCGTCCTTGCGCCCGAAGTAGGCACGGTGCGGCTGGATGCCGGCGAGGAGCGTGGTGACCACGGTGGCGACCCCGTCGAAGTGCCCGGGCCGGTGGGCGCCGTCGAGGCGGTCCGCCATGCCCGGCACCGTCACCACCGTCACCGCGCCCGGCGGGTAAACCTCTTCGACCTCGGGGGCGAAGAGCACGTCGACACCGGCCTCCTCCGCCAGGGCGGCGTCCCGGTCCAGGTCGCGGGGGTAGCGGGCGAAGTCCTCGCCGGGAGCGAACTGGGTGGGGTTGACGAACAGGCTCATGGTCACCGTGTCTCCCGCCTGGCGGGCAGCGGCGACGTGGGAGAGGTGGCCCTCGTGGAGGAAGCCCATGGTGGGGACCAGCCCGACGTGGCCGGTGGCGAGGTCGCGGGCCTCGGTGAAGGTGCGGGCCACCTTCACCGGCGCTCCTCCCACTCCAGCAGCATCTCCTCGAAGTCGTGAGCCGTTCCGGCGACCGCGGCCAGTTGCATGACGCCCTGGGCGAAGGCGGGCAACCACTGCGGGGCCGCGTCGGCGACGGCGTCGAGCTGGGCGGAGACCGTGGCCACGTCGCCACGCGCCACCGGGCCGGTGAGGGCGGGACGGGGGCCGATGGCGAAGGCGTTGGCCACCACCGCCTCCACCAGAGGCCGGGCGGCGTCGAAGGGCACCCCGGCGGCCTCGAACAGGTCGTGGGCCATGGTCAGCGCAGCCAGCGGCAGGTTGGCTGCCGCGGCCGCCGCGGCGTGGTAGAGCGGCTTGGCGGCGTCCTCGATGTCGAAGGGGTAGGCGCCCATCGACTCGGTGAGGATGTGGAGTCGGTTGTGCAGGTCGCCCCGTGCGGTGACACCGATCCAGGCGCCCTCCATGCGGGCGGCTCCGGCGGCGGGGGTGGGCAGGGTCTGTAGCGGGTGGAAGGCGCCGATGGCCAGCCCCACCGAGGCGAGCGGCTCGAGAGTCGAGACCGGGAGCAGCCCGGAGAGGTGGACGGCGGCGGTGACGGCGGAGGCGGTGGGAGCGATGCCGCGGGCGACGTCGGCGACGGCGCCGTCGCGGGTGGCGATCACCAGCAGGTCGGCGGCGGGCAGCGGGTCCTCGCCCGCCACCAGCGCCGTAGTTCCCAGCGTCGCCGCCGCCCCTTCGGCATGGCCCGCCTCCCGACCGACGACCGCTGCTATCCGGTGCCCGGCGTTGCGTGCGGCGAGGGCGAGGGCGAGCCCGGCCCTACCCGGGCCGACGACGACGATGGCGAGGCGTTCTCCGGCTTCAGTCCCTGCGGTACCCATACCGGCCGCCGAGTGTAGGCCATGCCTGAGTCGTCTCCCATGCGAGCGGTCGGGGGCTCCGGGCGGGGGCTCTAGCATTCCGCCATGAGCGATCGCCACCACACTTACGGGTTCGACACCCGGTCCATCCACGCCGGGCAGCGCCCGGACCCGGAGACGGGGGCACGTGCCCAGCCCATCTACGCCACCACGTCGTTCGTCTTCGAGGACGCCCAGCAGGCCGCCGACCTGTTCGCCTTGCAGACGTTCGGCAGCATCTACACCCGCATCGGCAACCCCACCACCGCCGCCTTCGAGGAGCGGATGGCCTCGCTCGAAGGCGGTCTGGGGGCGCTGGCCACCGCCTCGGGCCAATCGGCGCAACTCATCTCCCTGCTCACCCTGGCCCAGCAGGGCGACGAAGTCGTCGCCTCCCGCTCCCTGTACGGCGGCACCTACACCCAGTTCGACGTCACCCTGCGCCGCATGGGCGTCGATGTCACCTTCGTCGACTTCGGCGATCCCGACGCCGTGGAGGCCGCCATCGGCGACAGGACCAAGGCGCTCTACGGCGAGACCGTGGGGAACCCCCGAGCCGACATCCTCGACATCGAGCGCTACGCCGGCATCGCCCACGCCCGCGGCATCCCCCTCGTCGTGGACAACACCTTCGCCACCCCCTACCTGTGCCGGCCCATCGAGCACGGCGCCGACATCGTGGTCCACTCCGCCACCAAGTTCATCGGCGGCCACGGCGTAGCCATGGGCGGCGTCATCGTCGAGTCGGGCGCCTTCCCCTACGACAACGGCAACTTCCCCCTCCTCACCGACCCGTCGCCGGCGTACCACGACCTGCGCTTCTGGGAGAACTTCCGCGAGTACGCCTACCTGATGAAGGCACGCACCGAGCTGTTGCGGGACATCGGCGCCGCACCGTCGCCGTTCAACTCGTTCCTCCTCCTCATCGGCCTGGAGACGCTGCCGCTGCGCATGGCCCGCCACACCGCCAATGCCCGGGCGGTGGCCCAGTTCCTCGCCGAGCGGGAGGAGGTGGCCTGGGTCTCGTTCCCGGTGTTCGCCGACAACCCGTGGACGACCCTGGCCGAGCGCTACCTGCCCGAGGGCCCCGGAGCGGTGTTCACCTTCGGGCTTCACGGCGGGTTCAAGGCAGGTGTGAAGTTCATCGAGAACGTCGAGCTGGCTTCCCACCTCGCCAACGTCGGGGACGCCAAGACCCTGGTGATCCACCCCGCCTCCACTACCCACCAGCAGGTACCGACCGAGGAGAGGGTCGCCGCCGGCGTCGGCGACGACATGATCCGCATCTCGGTGGGCATCGAGACCCTGGACGACATCCTGTGGGACCTCGACAAGGCCCTCGTCGCCAGCAAGGACGTGACATGACCGCCCCAGCCGTCGCCGCCACCGAGGCCGTCCCCGAGGCAAGCGCCCGGGAGCGTCTTCACATCATCCAGAACGCCCGCACCGTGGCCCTGGTCGGTGTGTCCCCCAACCCGTTACGGTCGTCGAACTTCGTCGCCACCTACCTGGTGCGCACCCCGCTCACCATGTACCCGGTCAACCCCAACGCCGACGAGGTCCTCGGGCTCAAGGCCTACCCCTCGCTGGCGGATCTGCCCGAGCCGCCCGACATCGTCGACGTCTTCCGCGCCCATGACGCAATACCCGGAGTGGTCGACGAGGCGATCGCGGTCGGGGCCAAGGTGGTGTGGCTCCAGCTCGGGCTGCGCCACGACGAGGCCGCCCGCAAGGCGATGGACGCCGGACTCCAGGTGGTGCAGGATCGCTGCCTCAAGATCGAGCACGCCCGCTTCGCCGGCGGGCTCCACCTGGGTGGCTTCGACACCGGGGTGATCAGCTCGCGGCGCCGGCGCGATATCTGACCCTATGCGCAACCTCGACCCCCATATCTTCGTCATCTTCGGTGCCTCGGGGGACCTCACCCGGCGCAAGCTGATCCCCGCCCTGTACCGGGTCGAGACCTCCAGCGACATGGACCGGCTGGCGCTGCTCGGTGTGGCCCGCACCGACATGAGCGACGCCGACTTCCGGGCTATCGCGGTCGAGGCGCTGGTGGGCGAAGGGATCGACGCCGGCGAGGCGGAGGCGTGGTCGGCGCGGCACGTGTACTACGAATGCTCGACCGGTGACGGCGAGATGGAGGCGCTGCGCAAGCGCATCGAGGAGCTCGAATCGGAGCACGGACTGCCCGGCAACCGGGTGCTCTACCTGTCGCTGCCCCCGGAGGGTTTCCCCACCGCCATCGAGCAGCTCGGCGAGGCCGGGCTCAACCGGTCGGCGGGATGGACCCGGCTTGTCATCGAGAAGCCCTTCGGTTCCGACCTGGCCTCGGCGGAGGACCTCAACCGGCTGGTCCATTCCTGGTTCGACGAGGCGCAGATCTACCGCATCGACCACTACCTGGGCAAGGAGACGGTGCAGAACCTGCTGGCGTTCCGCTTCTCCAACATGTTCTTCGAGTCGTCGTGGAACCGGGACCGGGTGGCCAAGGTGGAGATCACCGTCGCCGAGGAGTTGGGCATCGGCCGCCGCGCCGGCTACTACGACAAGGCCGGCGTGGTGCGCGACATGTTGCAGAACCACGTCATGCAGCTCTTCTCGCTGGTGGCGATGGAACCGCCGCACACCTTCACCGCCTCGTCGATACGCTCCGAGAAGATCCAGGTGCTCCATTCGGTGGCACCCATCGACCCGCAGCGGGTGGTGCTGGGTCGCTACCAGGCGGGGAGTGTCGGCGGCGAGGAGGTCCCCGGCTACCTGGAGGAGGACAACGTTCCCGCCGACTCGGTCACGCCCACCTTCATCGCCCTGCGCCTCAAGGTGAACAACTGGCGCTGGCAGGGTGTCCCCTTCTACCTGCGGGTGGGCAAGCGCCTCCCCGCCCAGACGACGCAGATCGTGGTCACGTTCGAGCGGCCGCCGGTGTGCCTCTTCCACGGTGTCCAGGATGACTGCCCGCTGCACCAGAACGTGCTCATCCTCATCCTGCAACCCGACGAAGGCTTCGAACTGCGTTTCGACGTCAAGGCGCCGGGAAGCATGCAGCTGGTGTCCCAGCGGCTCCACTTCGACTACGCCGAGGCCTTCGAGGCGATCCCCGAGGCCTACCAGACCCTCATCCTCGACATCATCCAGGGCGACCAGACGCTGTTCGTCCACTCCGAGGAGGTCGAGTCGTCATGGCGCCTGTGCGCGCCCCTCCTCGCCGGCGACAACCCCGTCCACTCCTACCCTGCCGGCACCTGGGGCCCCGACGCCGTCGACGCCACCCTGGGCCGCAACGGCGAGGGCTGGGTGATGCGACGGTAGCTCTCCGCCGGGTGCTCCACCGGCCGGCAGCGGCGGGTGGCCGGTTCAGCCACGTCCGTCCGGATCGTGACGGATGGGGTGGGGAGGATCCGGGGCGCGCAGGTAGGTGAGCACCGCCAGGACCCGCCGATGGGTCGCTGACGACTCGGGTAGTCCGAGCGTGACGAGTATGTGACGCATGTGGGCCTCGACGGTGCGCGTGCTCACATACAACTCGTCGGCGATCGCCCGGTTCGAGTAGCCCTCAGCCATGAGGCGGAGCACGTCCCTCTCGCGTGCGGTGAGCGCGTCGAAGGGCCCCGGTGGGCGTGGTCTGGCGATGAGGCGCGACACGATGGTCGGGTCGATGACACATTCGCCCTCGGCGAGCCTACGGAGCGCGTCGACGAGGACGGCAACATCGGAAAGCCGATCCTTGAGCAGGTAGCCGACCCGGCCCGGAGCCTCCTCCAGAAGCCGCAGCGCGTAGTGCGACTCCAGATACTGTGACAGCACCAGCACTCCGACATCCGGATACGACCTGCGTATCTCGTGGGCGGCAGCGAGGCCCTCGTCCGTGTGCGTCGGTGGCATCTTGATGTCCACGATGGCGACGTCGGGACGGGTTACCGACACGTCGCGTAGTAGGCCGGCGGCATCGCCCGATCGGCCGACGACGTCGCACCCTGCTTCGGCGAGCAGCAGCGCCAGCCCCTCGCGGATGAGCATTGCGTCGTCGGCGATCACGACCCGCACGGGATCTCCGCTCTCAGGTGCAACTCGCCACCCTCGACGGCACCGATCTCCACGCTGCCGCCGAGGGCACCGACCCGATCCTCCAGATCGGGCAGCCCGTCGGGCTCCCTGCCCATGGTGATGTCGAGACGCAGACGGGTGGCGTCCGCCGCCGTCGTCACGGAGACCGGTCCGGTAGCGACCGCATCGGCCACGAGATGGTACGCCGCCGCCTCCACAGCCGGAGGGAAACGGCCCGCGGGGAGGCCGGTGGCGCGGATCGGCTGCTCCTCCGCGAGTGCCGTCACCGCCGCCGCCAGGCCGCCGTCGCTCAGCACGGCCGGGTGGACGCGTCGCGCCAGCCGCCGCAGGTCTTCGACGGCGCCGCGCATCTCCGCCTCCGCCTCGGCGAGCCGGCTGGTGACGCTCCCGTCGATGCGCCCGCCGAGCCGGATGCGAAGCAGGCGGAGGGCGAGGGTGATGCCCACCAGCGACTGCTGGGCGCCGTCATGGAGGTCGCGCTCCAGCCGTCTCCGCTCCGCGTCACTCGACTCGACGATACGCAACCGCGAACGGACCAGTTCGGCGAGTTGGGCCCGGGTCTCGGCCTGGAGGCGCTCGCTCTCCAACCCCAGCCGCGCCGCTGACGCCACCTCCTCGACGAGGCGTGGGTCGCCGAGGAGATCGGCGTCGTGCAGTAGGACGACCAGCGTCTCCCCTTCCCGTACGACGGCCGTGGTGGCGGTGCCGGGAGTCGCCGGCAGCGGCGCCGGGTTTCCCCCGGCATCCACGTAGCTCCCGTCGCCGATGCGGTAAGCGACGATCAATCCCGGATCCCCCAGCGCGGCAGCCAGGGCGACAGACAGTCCACCCGCCTGCGGGGAGGAGTCCATCTCCACGACGAGTTCGGCGAGCCGGCGACGGGCCCGCCGCATCCGCAGGCGGATGCTCAGGAAGCCGGCGGCTACACCGGCGAGCGAAGCCGCCAGCACCCACCACAACTCTCGACTCTCGGCGGCGACTGCCGGGCGGCCTTCCCGCAACCCGGAGGCGTTGGCGGGCCTGACCGACCAGCAGTCGGAATGGTTGGGCAAGGCCACCGAACAAACCGCCGCCGG
>CAZOGW010000063.1:0-16886 GCA_964579415.1 uncultured Acidimicrobiaceae bacterium
CCTATCACGTCGCCGTCACCTTCTCCCGCCCCCCCGGCGGCAACAGACTCGAAGTTGTCGGTCAGAACTGAGCACTACGTACTACGTAATGCGAAGCCAGCCTCGAGTGTTCCGTACCAAGTACCAAGTCCCACTGGCTGCGAGATCCGCCTGAACCACCTACTCAGAGCGCAAACCCAGAGGTTGCCAGCTTGACGACGAAGGCAATGACGATGAGGGCGAGGAGTCCGATCACGACGGCGGCGGTGGTGGGCCTCACATCTGCGACGATAGCCCCGGCATGAATTCACTCGATCGCCGGCATGTGGTGCTCCTCACCAAACCCGACTGCGGCCTGTGCCGGGAGGCGGAGCGCGCCGTCCTCAAGGCGGCCCGTACCCTTTCCATGTCCGTAGACACGGTGGATATCACCTCCGATTCCAACCTGCAGGATCGCTACGGGGAGCGGGTTCCGGTCCTGGTCGGCGTCGGTCAGCGGGTTCTCGCCGAAGGCGCCATCACCCGCTACGCCGCCCAGAGGGCGCTTCTCAAGGTGCGCCTGGGGCTGGCCCGGAGCCGGCGGGGTTAGCCCTCACCGAGCACGACGTCGCCGGTCTCGAGGCGGTAGTACACCCGCCAGCCGTGGTACGCCTCCAGGTAGTGCGGGAACAGGTCCATGGCCTCGGCGTGGGCGAGGACGGCATCGACGTACAGGTCGCTGTGGTTGTAGGCGTACAAGGCCCGGCGCATGTTTCCGGGAGCGCCGTGGGCCACCAGGTAGCGGGCCGCGGCGGCGATGGCGTCGGCGGGGTCCTCTATGTCTCCCTCGCCGTACGCATCCCACGTGGCGGGAAGGAACTGCATCGGGCCGCGGGCGCCGGCATGGCTGTCGCCGCGGATGCGGCCGAACCGTGTCTCCACGAGGTGGATGGCGGCGAGGACGCTCCAGGGCACGCCCAGTTCCCCCTCGGCGTCGTCGTAGTGGGCGCGTAGCTCGGCGACCGGCGGCGGAGCCACGATGTCCCACCCGGGTAGGGCGGGACGCGGGGTGGTGAGTTCCCGTAGCGCCGTCCCGGCCACGATGTTGAGATCGAACGCCGCCTGCAGCTCTTCGGGAACCGCGGCGCGGGCCGCTGCCTGCCATTCCGGGTTGTCGACCAGGTCCCGGTACGCCTGCTGCTGGGCCCATGCCCACCGTGCCCGGTGCCCTGCCGGTGTGGCGGCATCGGCCAGCGCTGCCTCGGCCTCCGCCAGTATGGCGGCGACCGCCGCCTCGTCGGTGAACGGCGTCACCTCCGAAGGCGGCACCGGCTCTGCGATGGTGGTTGTGGTTGTCGTCGCCGCCGTTGTCGACGTGAGCTGCGGCATGGTCGTGGTGGGGGCAGGCGGGATGGTGGCCGCAGTCGTGGTCGAGGAGGGAGGGGCGGGGCTGGTCGCCGCCGTGCCGCCGGTGGCGTGGGGGGCAGCGCTCGACGCGGTCTGCGGGGCCGGTACGGTCCCGGCGCACGCTGTCACCATCATCAAGCCGGCGACAAGGCCGCCTGCGCGTCTCACCGGTGGACTGTAGGCCCCTGCGAGGATTCCGCTCCGGGAGGTGACCGGGTGCCCGCGGGCCGGGCTCACTATCCTCGTAGGGTGAGGTCTTCACTTCCCGCTGCCACCGTCTCGCGGCTGCCGGTGTACCTGAGGGTGCTGGCGTCGCTGCCGGCGACGCTGCACACCTGCTCATCCGAGCAGCTCGCCGCCATGGCCGGGGTGAACTCCGCCCAGGTGCGCAAGGACCTCTCCTTCCTCGGGTCGCATGGCACCCGTGGTGTGGGCTACGGCGTGGCGGAGTTGCTGGAGCAGCTCCGCCGGGCTCTCGGCCTGACCCGGGAGCACGCCGTGGTGATCGTCGGCGCCGGGAACCTGGGGTCGGCACTGGGGAACTATGGGGGATTCGCCGCCTGGGGCTTCCACGTGGCTGCCGTCGTCGACTCCGACCAGTCGAAGATCGGGACGAAGGCGGCAGGCCTCGACGTGGAGCCGGTGGAGGCACTGGACCGCATCGTCGCCGAGCGGGGTGTCACCATCGCCATCATCGCCACACCGGCCCGGGCCGCGCAGGAGGTGGCGGACCGCCTCGTCGCCTCCGGCGTACGGTCGATCCTCAACTTCGCCCCCGCCACCATCGAGGTCGACGAAGGTGTCCAGGTTCGCCGGGTGGACCTGTCGACGGAGCTGCAGATCCTGACCTACCACCTGAAGGCCCGCGAGAGGGCCTGAGCCGTCCGTGTCGGGGACCTGCTCGTCGAGGGGGGCGTCTGTATCGGCAGAGTCATCGGGGGACTTCGGGTCACACACCATCAGCGAGGGTGATGCGGGCGGCCGATCGGGCCAGATGTGCGGCGAGGCCGTCGGCGTCGGAGCGTTCGAGGTCCACCGCCTGGACGGTGCCACCCGCTGCGGCGCCGGCGGTGTCCACGATCACCGAGGCCAGGCCCAGGCGCCGCTGGAACACCGTCGCCCTGATCTTCACGTTCTGCACCTTGCCCAGCGGCACGACGGCGAGCGTCTGGGTGACGACACCCCGCCGCACCAGGAGGTGATCGCCGTCGGCCACCCATCCGAGCCGACGCCACCGTGCGCGGGCGTACGCCCACGAGAGCAGCGTCCCGCCGGCGAGGGCCGCTATCGCTGGGATCGGCGTCGTGTCGAGGACGGAGAGCCCGATCCAGGCGATACCGGCCAGCACCATCGACACGGCTACTCCCCGCACCGCGATGCGGCGCACGGCAAGGGGGGAGTGGGAGCGCAGATCCTCTTCCGCGGTGGCCACCCGCCCGAGCACCTGCTCGGTGAGCTGGTGCCACCCTCCGTGGAGCACCAGCGGTGCCAGGAGCCCGTCACTGAGAGCGTCGTCAAGGGAGCCGCCTGCCTCGCCGGTGGCGACGCTCAGGGTCTCGAGTCCGATCGCCCGTCGCAGCGGGGGGCGGGTCACCCGCGTGCTCTGGATCCGTGCCAGCGGCGCATCCGTCTCGCGCCGCTCCAGGAAGCCGCGGGATACCCGCAGCCGGTCGGCCTCGGTCCATGAGACGAATCCGACGACGCTGATGGCGTTGTACAGAGGCCACAGGAGCGTCAGCATGACCGGTATCGCGAGGTAAGGCCTTGCGTCGAGGATCAGTGCCGCGGCTGCGGCTGGTGCCGCCACCAGCAGGATCGCCGAGGTGTCGGTGAGGGCGTAGGTCCAGACGGACCTCGTTTCCATCCGGGCGATCTCGGACGGCTCCACGGGTGCGGTCTCGTCACCGATCACCGGATCGCCGGGATCGAGCAGTCGGCGTAGCCGATCGGCCTCGGGGTGTGACACGTACGACAGCCCGATCTCCGCGGTGTCGGCGGCGGAGACCTCCAGTGAGCTCACGCCGAGGAACCGTCCCACGAGACCGGTGTTGACGCCCACGGATTGGACGCGGTCGCGGGGCATCGAGCGATGCTGCTTGAACAGCACCCCGGTACGCAGCTCCAGAACACGGTCGGTGAGCCTGTAGCCCATGAAGAGGTAGCGGACCACGGCGAACAGGAACACGCCGACCGCCAGCACCGTATCGGCGTAGTCGAACTCCTCGGGGGTTCCGGGAATGGACACGTCGAAGACGAAGACACCGATCAATGCCCAGGCCACCTTGCCCAACTCGCGCAGGATGGTGAGCGGGTGAAGGCGGGACCACTCCGCCGGTGTCGCCGCGGTGGCGGGCTCAGACAAGCCCGAGCTCCGCCTTCACGGCATCGGCGTGATGCGACTCGATGTCCTGGACCGAGACCCCCGGGGTGCGCGCACCGGCCGTGTGTACGGTGAGCGTCACCAGTGCCCGTCGCTCCTGCAGCGGCCCTGACGACGTGGTGATGTTCTGGATGCGGCTCCGCGGCACCAGGGCCACATGGTGCACCAGCACGCCATGGCGGACCTCGAACAGGTCGTCGTCGAGTCGCCATCCCCACCGCCGGTGCTCGATGCCCGACCACACCCACGCGCCTGCCATGAGGATCACCCCACATCCGGCCAGTCCACCCAAGGTCCACGACGGCACCGGGACCGACCACAACAACCGTGCCACGACGGCAACAGCCGCCACGGCGAGGACGGCGAGAGCGACGGAGGACGTGTCACGGATGCGGCGGACCGCCAGGGCATCGGGGCCGAGAGGGTGCAGATCGGCCAGCGGGCTCTCCGATGCAGTGGACTCCGGCGGTTCCGGTGGCGGAATGTCAGACGAAGCGCGCGTGCTCACCACCGGCATTGTGCCAGGGAACGGGACCCTGCGTTGAAGGGCGACCAGACACGTAGTACGTGGTACGTAGTACGTAGTACGTAGCTAGTCCTCCCGCTCGTACCTGTCCAGAGCAACCACGAACATGACGAACAGGATGACACACGCCAGGGTGAGGGCGATGGCGGGGATACGCATCTGTATGGCGTTGAGGCCCTCGATGCTGGAGGGGATGAGGCCGCGGGGTGCGTACACCACGAACAGCATCGACCCGATGGTCAACCAGCCGAAGGTGGCCGCGCCGGTGACCAGGAACGCCAGCCGCTTGCCCAGATTGGTGTAGAGCAGCAGGAAACCGGTGCCGATGAAGGCGGTCACCGACACCACGGTGATGAGGATGCCCCGGGCGGCGATCGAGAACGGCGAGGTCTCCCCGGTCTCGGCGTCGACCTGCTTGAAGACGGCGTCGTAGGCGTCACCGATCCAGCCCCGCACGATGGGGATGAACGAGATCACGGTGATGACGATGGCGACGACGCCGAGCCACTCCAGCTTCGTCAGGCCCCGCTCGTCGGCCCTCAGCCGGTCCCTCACCGTGCTCATGGCAGCGACCTCTCCAGCTGGGCGATCAGCTCGATGTCCTCGGCGCTCAGGACACGCCCGAAACCGGGCATGCGGCCGGTGCCGAGCCCGTTGATGCCGAACGCCACGGCATCGTCGGAGCCCCCGATGATGAAGTCGACGTGGTCGTCGAACTCGGGGAACTGCACCACGGCGCGCCCACCGACGAGTGAGGGTCCCCAGGCGCCGGTGCCGAGGCTCTGCTCGAATGCCACGCCGGCCGAGTAGCCGGCGGTGTGGCAGCGGGCACAGTAGGCGTTGAACAACCCGACGGCGCGTTCCGCCTCGGAGGCGCCGACGCCCATGTCGGCGGCGACCTGATCGAAATCGACGGCCCAGGGCCGGGTGGCGGCGGCTTCCTCGAGGAAGTCGATGGTGCCCTGGATCTGGGTGATGAACACGTCGTTGCGTTCGGTGAGCACCGACAGTGTCAGGTGGGCGGCGTCCAACTCACGGAGGAACACGGTGGCGCGCTCCAGGTCGGGGATGGGCTCACCGGTGGCCGATTCCTGACTGTATGCCTGTGTCGGGTCCAGCTCGACGCCGTACATCTCGGGAAGGCTGGGATCCTGGATGGTGACCACCTCGGGGACCCGGTTGCCCTCGTCGTCCAGCACCGGGCTGCCGTCGGAGAAGGTCTGGTCCCGCACCTGGCGCACCAGCACCGTCTCGTCGACGGAGGCGGCGATCACGTTGAGGCCCTCCTCGGCGGCGTCGCTGAGGCCGTCCCGGTCGGTGTCCTGCCCCGGGGAGTCGCACGACGAGCCCACCGCGGCGGCTGAGGCGGCGGTGCAGGTGCCGTCGCCGGCGAGGAGTTCCCTCACCTCGGTCGGGTAGTCGGCGATGACGGCGAACCGTTCCGGCGCCTCGACCGTGTCCACCATCGCGGTCTCCTGCTCGAGGAGGAGCCGGGCCACCACGGCGTCGCCGGAGGCGATGCGGTCGAGGGCGGCGGTCACCGAGCGCTCGGTCTTGGCGAAGGCGTCTTCCTGGGAGATCTGGATGCTGCGCAGGTAGGCCAGCGTCTGGTCGATCTCCTGGATGGTCATGGCGCCGCCGCCTTCGAGGCCGTTGGCCGGCATCGGTGTCCCCGCCCGTCCGTAGGTGATCCAGTGCCGGACCTCCTCCTCGTTGTAGCGGAGGAAGATGTCGTTGAGTGACGGGACCGACCACGATGTGGACAGGTCGCTGCGAGCCTCGGTGTAAGGGGCGCCGCCGCCTCCTCCGTCGGGCCCGTGGCAGTCGATGCAGCTGAAGCTCTCGTACCAGTGCTCGCCCTCCTCGACGTAGCTGTGGGCGATCTCGTCGGCGGCGGCAGCCTGGCGGCCGCCCTCGTTCATGTAATAGATGGGCATGAAGATGGCGAGGACGGCGGCGGAGAGGACCGCGGCGTTGAGGACCCGGGTCACCCGGTTGGTCTCCATCTCGTCGTCGGAGAGGTAGGGCTGCAGGTTGAGCGGCGTCTCCTCCACCTCCTGGCGCCGCCGCCGGCTCGACAGGTAGAGGTAAGCCAGCCATCCGATGACGGCGGCGGCGACGACGGTGAGCACCACCGAGCCGACACCGACGTTGGCCGGTTCGACCACCGTCTCGGTATCGGCAGCGGCGAGGATCACGCCCTGGTGGAGCGTCACAGTGGGGACCTCACACGCACGCCGGCCCTTGTGGGTACTGGATGGTCTTGTTGGCGGCTCGGGAGGTCTGGATGACCTCGCCGGTATGGACGATGAGGTTGCCCCCGTCGTCGCTCTCGACGGTAAAGCGATCCATGTTGCGGGGCGCCGGGCCCGACTCGTATTCGCCGTGGAAGTTGTACCGGGAGCCATGGCAGGGGCACTCGAAGCCCTGGGAGGGGACGCAGGACGGGACCCGGCAGCCGAGATGGACGCAGCGCTGCCACAGCGCCATCAGGGCAGGCTCCTCGCCGCTGCCTCCGGCGACGACGGGGAGACCTTCGAACGAGCTGCCCGGCACCGCCGCCTCCGGTATCGTCACCAGCCACGTCTGTGCCTCGGCGACGAAGAGGGGCACGATGGTGCCGTCGGGTCGGACGATCTGGGAGCGAAGCTCGCCGATGTTGCCGACGTTGATGGGGGCCCCGAAGCCGCCCTTGAGCTTGGGCCACAGGAACGCCAGTGCGGCGATTCCGAACTGGGCGAGGAAGACGCCGAAGATCGCCAGCAACGACCGGTTGAGGAAGCTGCGCCGGGTGACGGTCATCTCGTCGCGGGTCAGCTTCTCCCGGGCCTGCAACGGGTCGATCGGGATCGCGGTGGCGACCTGCTCCTCCTCGGCGTCGGCCTCGATCTCGGTCTCGGGGGGCGCCAGCACCGCCACCGCCGAGCCTTCCGCCTCCCGCTGCTTGCGGGCCTCCCGGTCGCGGCGCACGGCACGGCGGTCGAGGGCGGCGGTGCGGCCCTCTTCCTCCGTAGGCCCGGGGCGGCGGCCTGCGATGGTGAAGATGGCGATGGCGGTGAAGGCGGCTGCAGCCACCAGGAGTGTGGTGAAGATGGCGGTGGCGGTCATCGTTATATCCCCATCAGAAGTCGAAGAAGATGCCGTCGGCCCAGGGGAAGGTGAAGGCGAAGCCGGGGCCACGGAAGAACGACCCGTAGATGGTCAGCACCGCGGCGGCGAACAGGTAGAAGCTGAAGATCATGGTGGCCAGCTTGCGGTCGGACGGGCGCTGGGAGGGGTTGCGGTCGATGTAGGGGATGATGGCCAGGCCGACGAGGCCGAAGCCGGGCAGGATCACGCCGGCAACCTGGGGATCGAAGTACGACAGCAGTTCCTGCAGGCCGAGGAAGTACCACGGCGCCTTTGACGGGTTGGGCTGCTCGTTGAAGTTGGCGAATTCGAGCAGGGGGGCGTCGACGAACACCGAGAAGATGGTGATGAAGGCGGTGCAGACGAGCAGGGCGACGAACTCGGCGGCGACGAGGTGGGGCCAGGTGCTGACCTTGTCGGTGGGTTCGCTCTTGACCTGCTGGATGGCGCCGGCCTTGACCACGGTGAGGAGCCGCTGGGTGCGCACACCCTCGGGGATGGCGGGAGCGGCGGCGGCTGCCACCGGGGCGCCTGCCGAGGCCGCGGCGCCTGCCATCGCGGGAACCGCCGCCGGTGCGGCCTCCCCGGCGAACTGCGGAGACGGTGTGCCGTCCCACTTGGCCCGCGAAAGCGCCGCCCGGCGCAGCAGGCCCTCGGGAACGCCGTAGAGGTCCGACTCCGCCTTGAGGTCGCGCACCGCACCCCCGGCTGCGGCGGCGGGAACGGGCTCGGGAGCGGCGTCCTGTGCCAGCGAGCCCTCCGTGGCCGGTGCGGCGTCGGCAACCGGCGGTGGCGACTCGGAGGGAGCTGGTGGAGCGGCGCCAGTGGGCGGGGGAGCCTCGCCCTTCATCTCGGCGAGGATCTCCTCGACGCTGCGTCCCTCCCGCTTGGCCCGCGCCTCTGCGGAGCGCCTCAGAATGTGTTCGGGAACCTCGGACATCTGCCTCTCACCTCACAGGGGGCCCGAGATTCCGCCGTCCTTGCGCACCCGCCAGAAGTGCACCGCCATGAAGATGACGATGATGAACGGCAGGAACAGTACGTGCAGCACGTACCAGCGCAACAACGTGTCCGGGGTGATCTGCACGCCGCCGACGAGAGCGAACGTGACCTGGTTGCCTACGACAGGCGAGTAGGCGGCCATGTTGGAGCCCACCGTCACCGCCCACAGAGCGAGCTGGTCCCACGGCAGCAGGTAGCCGGTGAACGACAGCAGCAGCGTCAGCAGCAACAGGACGACGCCGACCACCCAGTTGAACTCCCGCGGCGGCTTGTAGGCGCCGTGGTAGAAGACGCGGGCCATGTGCAGGAAGACGGTGAGGACCATGGCGTGGGCGCCCCACCGGTGCATGTTGCGCACCAGTTGACCGAAGGCCACGTCGGTGGACAGGGCCTGGATGTCGAGGAAGGCCTGCGGTGAAGTGGGCCGGTAGTAGAACATCAGGAAGATGCCGGTGATGGTCAGCAGGATGAAGAGGAAGAAACTGAGACCGCCCAGGCACAGCGTGTAGGACAGGCGCACCCCGTGCCGCTTCACCTTCACCGGGTGGAGGTGATACAGCACGTTGTTCATGATCACGTACGAGCGGTTGCGAGGGCTGTCGGTATAGCCGTGACGGAACGGAGAACCGGGCCTGAAGATGCTCGACCACGCCTGGCTCTGCCGGACGTGATCACCGGCCTCGGCCAGCCGGTCCTTGAGGCCGACCTTCCCGTCGCCGTTTCCGTTCGCCAAGATCTTTCCTCGCTAGTCCTGCACTGCGGCGTCGCGGGCGCCGCCCCTGCCAGTCTCACCGACACGGGGCCGGTGAGCAAAATCAGTGGGTACTAAGTACTAGGTACTAAGTACTAGGTAATACGCACGGGGTACGTCAGTACCTCATTCCGTAGCCGTAGCCGTTCTTGTGGTCCCGCTGGCCGGTGTTGTACTCCCATGGTTTGAGGGCGAACTCGTCCGCCTGGTCGGCCAGCGAGCCCTCGAACTTCCCCAACGTGATGACCCCGGTGGGGCAGCGGTCCACGCACAGGGCGCACCGGGTGCACTCGTCCTCGTCGACCAGGAAGAACCCCTTGTTCTCGGTGTCCTCGCCGGGGTTGTCCACGTTGGTGCCCTCGGCGATGGCGTCGAGGGAGAGGTAGTGGATGCACTTCCACGGGCAGATGTCGACGCATCCCTCGCAGAGGATGCACTCGGACTGGTCGATGTGGAGGAACTGCTTGGGCTTGACCGCGGCGGTCAGGTAGGCCCCTTCGACCACCGCCAGCTGGTAGTCGTCTCGCATCGGGGGAGTCTCGAACCAGACGTCACTCTTGGCCATCGTTACTTCCTCACCCGGACCAGCGGCCGGCCGTAATCCGATATGGGCCGCGGCGGCGGGGCGCTCGCCGCCTTCTTCTTCTGCTCCTGCCACTGGTACATGGTCACCGCGACGACACCGAGCATGACCACCGCGTAGGTACCGGAGACGATGTCCTTGACGGCGGCGAAGCTGATGGCAACCTCACTGCCGAGCACCAGGGCCGGCGGGATGGTCAAGGCGATCTTCTGCGGCGTCCAGGCGAACTCGGACTGTGTCAGGGTGAGCCACTGGTTGGGGATGATGGCGAAGAGGATCATCATCACCGAGGTGAACACGAAGGCGCCGATGGAGGCCCGGGCCCAGGTCATGGGCCGCTTGTAGCAGAAGGCGACGGCGAGCCCGCCGAGCAGCATCAACGATCCGACCAGCGACACCGTCTGGCCGAGCAGGACCCAGACCCATCCCCGAGGTATCCCGGTGAACTGGGGAACGCCGAGGGCGTCCTCGGCGGGGAGGCCGGTGAAGTGTGCGAACACGGCACCCACCAGCGCCACCACACCTCCCACCACCACGGCGGCGAGGCCCAGCCTCTGGTACCTGCGGATCTCGTCTGTCTCGGCCATGACCGTGTTTCTTCCCCGGTGGTGGCGTGTGGTCCGTGCGGCCATTCTATGCACGGCGTACCCGGTCAAGCTGCTCCCGCAGCGAGGCACCGGCACCGCTAGCGTTCCGCCCGATGCAACCGTCACGCCCCGACCTGCGGCCGCTCGGCATCGCGGACATCGTCGCCGGCGCCATCCGCCTCTACAGCACCAACTTCGTCACGCTGGTGAAGATCGCCGCGGCGGTGGTCGTCCCCGTCACCGTCCTCGACCACCTCATCGTCCGCTCCCTGCTGCCCGACTCCATCGACATCTCCGAGGTGGATCTCGGCGCCGTCTTGGGTGTGTTGTTGGCGTCCCTGTTCATCAACCTGGTGGCGATGACCCTGGTCAACGGCGGCTCCATCACCGCCCTCGCCCAGGTGTACCTGGGCCGCGTTCCCGACTGGGCGGACTCGTTGCGGGCCGGGGGACGACGATGGCTCCCGCTCCTCGCCTCCAGCGTCATCGTCGCCGTGGCCAGCGCCTTCGGGTTGCTCCTCCTGGTCATCCCCGGTGTGATCTTGGCGGTCCACTGGTCGGTGACGGCGCCCACCGTGGTCACCGAGCGACTGGGAGCGGGACAGGCCCTCGGCAAGTCATGGGGCCTGGTGAGGGGGCGCTTCTGGCCGGTTCTGGGCACATTGCTCCTCGGCTACCTGTTCTCGTGGTTGGCCAGCGCCATCCTCGGTTCCCTGGCGAGGGCTCTCGGACTTGGTCCAGAGTCACTCGGGGCCGCGGCTATCGCGACGGTTGGCGTCATCGTCACCGCACCGTTCCACGCCACACTGGCCACCGTCCTCTACTTCGACCTACGGGTGCGTAAGGAAGGCTACGACCTGCACCGGATGGCGTTGGACCTTCCGGCCGACCCGGAGGCGGCAGGCTCCGACGACCCCTTCGGTCTGGGGCGCCCGGGAGAGCGGTGAGTACCGGTGGTGTCCCGGGGCATCACCGCTGCCCGCGGGCAGGGAGTCGGCGAGACTCTCCGTTGCTCGCCGGTGAACCGGTCGAGAGGCCCCGAAGTGGTCAGCGCGGAATACACCGCCTCGGGACGAGGCACTAGTCTCCCCGCCAGAACGCACCCGATGTGCCGCGACACCCAGAGGAAGCGCCCCCGGTGACCGCCGACGCCCCAGCCAACGATCCCGAGGAGATCACCGCCGAGGTGGTGGAGGAGCCGGTGATCCCCGAAGAGCCGGCGGCGCCCGATGCTCCCGCCACCCGCCACTACACGGTGGCGTCCCTCGTCTTCCTGGTGCTGTCGCTGCTGGTCGGAGCCGTCGCCGCCATCCAGCTCATCGTGCCGTTCCCCAACGGTGTGGGGCCGCTCGGCTACGGGGTGAGTGCCCCCATCGCGGTCGACATGTTCCTCTACGGATGGCTCACCATCGGCCTGGCCGGCGCACTGATCCACGCCGTCACCCGTGACGGCGGCGGCACTCCCGACGAGCGGTCGGCGAAGCTGGGCTCGGCAGTGCTCGCTCTGGGCGTCGTGGCCGGCTCGGTGGGCGTCGCCCTCGGCTTCGGCGAGGCCCGCCGCTACCTGGAGTACCCGCTCTGGGCCGATGCCGTCATCGTTCTCGGCATGCTGGTGGTGGCCCGCAGCGTGACCGTGGCGGCCCGCAGGGCGAGCGCCGACGCCGGCCCGGCGCGCTGGTACGCGGTGACCGCGGTGTGGTGGTTCCTGCTCGCCTTCATCGTGGGCAACATTCCCGGCATCTCCGGGGTGGCCGGCGCCATCCAGGTCGCTTTCTTCCGTGCCTCCATCACCGGGCTGTGGCTGGCCGCCGCCGGGGTCGCCGTGGTCTACCACCTCATACCCCGCCTGGCGGGCCGGCCCGCCTTCACCGCCACCCGCCTCAGCCTCATCGGGTTCTGGTCGCTCGCCTTCGTGTGGGCCTTCACCGCGCCCGCCGACCTCAGCTTCGGGCCCACCCCCGACTGGCTGGGCACCATCGGAGTGATGTTCTCCATCGCCCTCCTGGTCCCGCCGCTCGTCATCGTCACCGACGTGGTGCTGGCGATGCGAGGTCGCTGGCAGCGGGTGGAGGGGTACCTCGCCGTCCGCTTCTTGGTGCTGGGCGCGGTGCTGTTCCTGGTATGGCCGGTTCTCAACCTCACGCTGGCGTTCCGCGGATCCAGCGGCCTCACCCAGTACACCGACTGGGTGCGGGCGGTCGAGGTCACCGGCTTCTACGGGGCGTTCACCGCCTGGCTCATCGCCTACGTCTACGTCACCGCCCCCGGCATCCTCGGGTCGGCGGTGCACGGCCGGGTGGCCCGTGTTCACTATTTCGGTACCGTCCTCGGCCTGCTGACCTGGATCGTCGCCTCACTGGTCGCCGGCCTGACCGCCGGCTGGACCTGGGTGGCTGCCGCCAACGAGGCCGCTGTTCCCACCGTCGGGGCGGGCTGGCGCAACACCATCAACGCCCTCGACGAGGTGAGGGTCGTCGCCTTCGTCGGCTTGGTCGTGTTCACCCTGGCCCAACTCCTCTTCGTCGCCACGGTCTTGCGCCGACGTGGCGCGATGCCGGAGACGGCCACCGTCGAGGCGGTCCTGGAGCCGGACCCGGAGCTGGTACTCCTCGAGCCGGTCTCGCACGGCCGGCTGGTGACCGGGGCCGTGGCGCTGTTCGCCGTGGCCGCCGCTTTCGTACTGGTGGTCCCGGCCCTGGAGACCTCGAGCGCAGAAGCCACCATCCGCGCCGACGAATGGCGGGCCTACCCCGCCGGGTCGGTGCAGGCCGCGGGGCGCGCCGTCTACATCCAGCAGGGCTGCTGGTATTGCCACACCCAGGTGGTGCGGCCCATCGTCACCGACGTCGGCCTGGGCCCGGTCAGCGTTGCCGGCGACTACGTCCACGAGACCCCCGTACTCCTCGGCCACCAGCGCATCGGGCCCGACCTCACCCACGCCGGTTCCCGGGAGGGCACCGACGATCCGGTCTGGGTGGCCGGCTTCCTGCGCGATCCGCGCAGCGTCCGGGGCTACTCCACCATGCCGGCGTACGATCACCTCTCCAGCGCCGACATCGAGGCCCTCGCCGCCTACATCACCGGATCGAAGTGACACCATGGACGAGTTGATCGCGAAGGCAGCGGAACGCCTGGGCACCACCCCCGGGTTGGTGCAGCGTGCCGCCGCCGCCCGCGCCGCCGTCAAGGGTGTGTCGCCCGACGCTCTCATCGCCGAATGGGCCGGGGGAGAGGCCGCTGCCCCGACTCCGGGCGCGGCCCCGGCGGCCGCTCCCGCCGCCCCCGCCCCGGCCGCGCCTGCTCCGGCTGCACCGGCCGGGCCCCAGGTCGAGGTGCTGGAGCCGGTGGCGCCTGTCGAGGAGGAGCCGGAGGAGGAGGACCTCCCCCATGCCCCGCCCGAGCCGATCGTCCCCAAAGGTCGCCGGCCCCTTTCGGGATTCCCGGCGTGGCTCGCCGCCGCCTTCCTCGTGATACCCGGCCTGGCCCTCTTCTACGCCGTGATGTCGCCCGACGGCCCGGCATGCGGTGTCTCCGGCCAACTCGCCGTCAATCCCGTCACCGGCGAGGCGCAGAACTGTGACGGCAGCGAGTACGGCGTCGCGGTCGTCAACTACTTCGCCGACGGCGAGATCGTCTACACCGCCCGCTGCGCCGCCTGCCACGGCGCCGACGGCGGCGGTGGCGCCGGCCCCGCCCTCTCCGGTGGCTCCGTCCTCGCCACCTTCCCCGGTGGGAGCTGCTCCACCGAGACCGGCCACCGCGCCTGGGTGGCGTTGGGATCCACCGGGTGGCCCGAGCCCACCTACGGCGTGCTCGCCAAACCGGTGGGCGGCTTCGGCTCCAACATGCCCGGCTTCGAGTCGGTGCTCAGCGCCGAGGAGATAGCCTCGGTGACGCTCTATGAACGGGTGGCGTTCGGCGGCGAGCCGCTCCCCGAGGCGATCGACGACTGCATCACCGACGAGGAGATCACAGCGTCCGGTTAGCTCGTCGGCGGGTGTCGTATCCGGTATCCAGTTCCAGTTAGTTCGCTTGTGGGGCCATGAAGACCGTTCCAGATGTGATCGACAGGTTGCGTGAGGTCGCCGGCGAGACCCGCTGGCCCGACGGCGCCCGCATCTTCAACCGGGTCTACCTGAGGGTCACCGAGCGGGTCCTCGAAGGCCTGGAATCGCCCGACTGCCCCTACCGGGACCCCGAGTTCATGGCTCAGCTCGACGTCGACTTCGCCCGGCTCTGGATCGACGCCTACGAGGCCGCCAGGCGGGGGGACACCGTGCCCGACGCCTGGGCGCCCCTCTTCGAGCACAGGCGCCGCCGCGACATCCTTCCCATCCAGTTCGCCCTGGCCGGAATGAACGCCCACATCGAGCACGACCTGCCTCTCGCCGTGATCGAAACATGCCGGTCCCGGGGCGTCACCCCCCGGCGTGCCCAGGTGCGGGCCGACTACGAGACGGTCAACGCCGTGCTGGCGACCGTCGAGGCCGAGATACGCCACAGCTTCCTCGACGACCTGCAGAAACACGCCGACCGCTACGTCGGCCCGGTGGTGCACGTGGTCAACGCCTGGAGCATCGACAAGGCGCGGGACCTGGCCTGGATCAGCGTCGAGGCGCTCTGGGCGCTGCGCCGCCTCCCCCCGCTGGCCTCCCGCTACACCGCCGCCCTCGCCGACACCGTCGGCATGACCTCCCGCTACCTGTTGACCCCCCTGGTCACCGGCGGCGCGGGGAAGTGAGCCCTGGCGCCGGCCCGCTTCGGGGAGGCTCCCCTACCGCGGTTCCGTCACTGAGACCTCCGCCCGCCGGCGGATGACCCGAGAGGCCGGTGGTGTGACGAAGGGGGACGGCGACGGAGCGGGGCAGATCGGTCAGGTGACGCGCCTGATGGGGCGGCTCGGGTTCACCGCCTTCGGGGGGCCGGCGGCACACATCGCCATGATGCACGACGAGGTGGTGACGCGGCGGGGGTGGATGGACGACCAGCGTTTCGTCGATCTCGTCGGGGTCACCAACCTCATCCCCGGCCCCAACTCGACCGAGATGGCGATGCACATCGGCCACGAGCGGGCCGGGTGGCGCGGCCTGCTCGCCGGCGGGGCCGCCTTCATCCTGCCCGCCGCCGCCATCACGCTGGTACTGGCCTGGCTGTACGTCGAGTACGGCACGACTCCGCGGGGGGAGGCTCTCCTCCGCGGCGTCAAGCCCGTGGTGGTGATCATCGTTGCCCAGGCACTGCTCAAGCTGGGACGGTCCACGCTGCGGGGCTGGCGCCGGGGTCTTGTCGCCGTGGCCGCCCTCGCCGCCTATCTGGCGGGGGCCAACGAGTTGGTCATCCTCGCCGGCGGCGCCGCCGTCGTGTTCGCCCTGCGTCGCGCCGGCGCCGCCGGTCGGGCCGCTCCGCTGTTCGTCCCCGGTGCCGGCGGGCGGGGTTGGCTCGGCGGAGGCCTGGTGGCGTCATGGCTGGCTGCCGAGGGAGACGCCGGGGCGATATCGCTGGGGCGCCTGTTCCTGGTGTTCTTCAAGGCGGGGGCGCTCCTCTATGGCTCGGGCTACGTGCTGCTGGCCTTCCTGGAGAACGACCTGGTTCGCGGGCTCGGCGTCCTCACCCAGGACCAGCTCATCGACGCCGTCGCCATCGGGCAGCTCACCCCTGGACCGGTGTTCACCACGGCGACGTTCGTCGGCTACGTCCTCGCCGGTGTCCCCGGCGCCGCGGTCGCCACCGCGGGGATCTTCCTACCTTCGTTCCTGCTCGTCGGGGCGGTCACCCCGCTGGCACGCCGGGTGCGTGACCGGGAATGGACCGCGGCGCTCCTCGACGGCGTCAACGCCGCCGCCCTCGGCCTCATGGCCGGCGTCACCCTGATCCTCGCCGGCGACGCCTTCGTCGACCCCCTCTCCCTCGCCCTCGCTGCGGCCGCCGCTCTCATCCTGTGGCGTACCCGCCTCAACACCGCCTGGCTCATCCTCGTCGGAGCCCTCGTCGGCCTAGTGGCCAGCTCGTTGTGAGCCGCTTCGTGGGGCCGGGTTTCGTCCTCCCCCGCCGCTTCGTGGGCCCGGGTTTCGTCCTCCCCCGCCGCTTGGTGGGGCCGGGTTTCGTCCTCCCCCGCCGCTTCGGCGGGGGAGGTGGACGATCGGCTCGCCTGGCGGGATCAGATCTGATTGCGTGCACAGGCCTGTGGTTGGCCGATCGGCCGGAGGGGGTCTTCGCCTGAGGTCCGTGTTGAGCTGGCTGCGAGCCGGGGGAGGGTGAGCGATGAAGACCCCCCTCGACCCGCCCTCCGCAAAGCCTGCGGGCGGGCCACTCCCCCCGTCAAAGCCCGGGGGGAGATGAAAGAGCTTCGCCCTTCCCCGCCGCTTGGTGGGGCCGGGTTTCATCCTCCCCCGCCGCTTCGTGGGCCCGGGTTTCATCCTCCCCCGCCGCTTGGTGGGGCCGGGTTTCGTCCTCCCCCGCCGCTTCGGTGGGGGAGGTGGACGATCGGCTCGCCTGGCGTAGTGACGCTTGATGGCGTGGTGCAGTCTTGCCGTAGGCCGATCGGACGGAGGGGGTCTTCGTCC
>CAZOGW010000064.1:0-16875 GCA_964579415.1 uncultured Acidimicrobiaceae bacterium
GACCTCTACCGTGTCAAGGTAGCGCTCTCCCACTGAGCTAAGCGCCCGGTCGATCGACAGTTTACGCCGCGTGGGACGTGGGTGTCCTCGCCCGGCACGGCCGATCCGAGGCGACGCCGGGAATCGAACCCGGGTAGAGGGTTTTGCAGACCCTTGCCTAACCACTCGGCCACGTCGCCGTCGATCACAAGAAGAGGCGGTCCGCCGGACCGCCTCGACACAGGGAGATCCGAGTTGCGCGGCGCAAGCGCACCGTCGTCTCCTCGAGCGGACGACCGGGTTCGAACCGGCGACCTCAACCTTGGCAAGGTTGCGCTCTACCAACTGAGCTACGTCCGCCTGATCGGGCCATTGTAGCCATACGGGACGCTGTTCCAAGTTGCCCGGCGGCCCCTCACCGGCCCGAGGAGCCGAAGCCTCCGGCGCCACGCTCAGAGTCGGGGAGGGCCTCGACGGGCTCGAATTCGGGTGTGACGAAGGGGACGACGACCAGCTGGGCGATGCGCTCCCCCCGCTCCAGGACCACCGGCTCGCTGCCGTGGTTGATGGCGATGACCTGTAGCTCGCCCCGGTACCCGGAGTCGACGATGCCGGGGGCGTTGACCATGGATATGCCGTGGCGGATGGCCAGCCCGCTGCGGGGCGTCACCATGCCGACGTGCCCGGGTGGCACCGCGATGGCGATCCCGGTGGGGATGAGCCGCCGCTCGCCGGGAGCCAGGGTGGTGGTGACGGTGGCTCTCAGGTCGACACCGGCGTCTCCCTCGTGAGCGGGCTCGGGCAGGGGAAACTCGGAATCGAGGCGGAGGACAGGTATCTTCATGGGCTACGGATTCTCCCCGTCGGTCAGGTCAGGGGCAAACACACCGATGACATCACGTCGATCACCCAGCAGCACCCAACGTCTCCCCGGCAACGACGGGGCCTGGTTCCTCAAGGCCGTCGGCGTCGACGACTCGGTGACCGATCTGTCCGACGTCGACGGGGACGCCTCCAACACCTCCGAGCTGGTGCAGGAGCTGTGGGAGGCGGACGGGCAGCGCATCGACGTCGCCTGGACACCGGGCGAGCTCGATCCCACCGTGCAGAGGAACCGCTCCTTCCGCTGGCCCATGGTGTTCCTCGGGGTCCTGCTGCTGGTGGGCGCCGTCCTCGGCGCGCTGTGGCTGCCGGGCACCTCGGTGCGCCGCGCCAACACCGTCGCCATCGAGTACGAGACGGCATTGGGATCGATGCTGAATTCCCTCCCCGCCGCCCAGCAGACTCTGGCGGCCCTCACCGAGCCCACCGCCGATGTGAGCCAGTTCGCCGCCGAGCTGGACTCCATCACGGCCCTGCGCACCAACGCCGACGACGCCATGACGCTCGCCTCCGATCCGCTCCCCACCCCGTGGCCGCTGGCCCCGAAGGCGCCCCTGGAAGAGCTGGCGCCGTTCCGCGACTCGCTGGCCCGCCAGGGCGCCTCCACCGAGTCCATCGCCCGCCGCCTCGCCGCCGTGCTCGAATACCGGATGGCCGCCGAGGGCTTCCTCGTCATTCCGGTGCTTCCCACCGAACCAGGTGAGGATCTGGCCGCACTGTCGGAGCAACTCGCCACCGTCGCCGCCGACTCCGCCACCGCACTCACCGAGATGCCCGACGACCCGGCGCTGGTGGGCCACAAGGCGGCGTCCCAGGAGCTGCTGGAGCGTTTCACCACCTGGCAGGTCGCGTATGTCGATGCGCTCCGCAACGATGACACCGACCAGGCCGAGATCCTGGTCACCGAGATGCAGACGGCCCGCGCCGAGCTCGACACGCTGATGATGGAGGCGCTGGCGGAGATCCGGTCTTCGGTCGACGAAGGAATCATCTCCCTAGCCTCCACGCTGGAGGAGACCATCGGCGAACTGGTGTCCACCGGCGGGATCGCCTGACCGCTACGCGTCGCTCTCCATGGCGGCCACCTCACGCTCGAAGTCGCTGGCCCCGGTGAACTCCTTGTAGACAGAGGCGAAGCGAAGGTAGGCGACTTCGTCGACGACACGCAGGCCGTCGAGAACCAGGGCACCGATCTCATCGGCGGGAACCTCGGGCCCCAGGTCGGCGACACGCTGCTCGATACCGCTCAGCAGGCTCTCCACCACCCCGGCGGGAACGGGACGGTCCGCCAGGGCCCGCTCCACGCCGTGGCGGAGCTTGGCGGCGTCGAAGGGCTCCAGGGCGCCGCTGCGCTTGCGCACCTGGAGGACGATGGCGGGTCGCTCGAAGGTGGTGAAACGGCGCCCGCACACGGTGCAGTGACGGCGTCGCCGGATCGCCGAGCCACCGTCGGCGGGACGGCTGTCGACGACGCGAGTGTCAGGAGTGGCGCAATGCGGGCACAACATGTTGTGGTCAGGGTACTGCATGCTCCCTGCCCACCCACCGAATCACACCGCCAGGTCCGGGCGATGGATTCAGGACGGAGGGAGCCGCAATGTCTGCCCGGCACGGATGGTGCTGCCCTCGAGGCCACTCAGCTCACGGATGTCGGCCACGGTGCGGCGCACGTCACCGCCGTCAGGTGTGTGCGCTTCGGCGATGTCCCAAAGCGTCTCGCCGGGACGCACCTGGTGTTCCACCATCGCCCGGTCGGCCGCGCCGTCGCCGCCGAAGGCCGGCACCGAGGAAGTCAGGAGGAGCAGCACGACGACGGCCGTCAGGACGAAAGCCAACGCTCTATACGAGACTGCGGGCTGCCGTGTCATGATGCTCCTCCTGGTCCTTCCCTGTGCGGGCGCCCACGTGTGGGATGGGGCGCCTTGGCGTGTGTGAGAGTGGGCAGCTCTCACACGGCCGAACATATCGCCGGGGTGTGACATATTTCCCCGCGGCCCGGGGGCCGCTCTCCCTGATGTCACCCGCCCGTCACTCCCGTGGGCGGTGACCCGGCGACCGTCGTGAGCAAGATACGAACGCATGTTCGGCACAACGGCAACAGTACCGAACGCGTGTTCCCATGTCAAGACGAACATATGTTTGGTAACCGGGCGAGAACGCGATAAACTCACTTCGCGGAGTACACAGGCCGGCCACGGGAGCGCAGGCGGGCCAGCGAAAGGAAGCAGGGCCATGGATCGCAGCACACTGAGCGTGAGGCAGCAGCAGATCCTCGACTACATCCTGGAGACGGTGGCCGCCCGCGGTTACCCGCCGGCGGTGCGCGAGATCGGCGAGGCGGTGGGGCTGAGCTCCCCCTCGACGGTGCACAGCCACCTGTCCACCCTGGTGCGCGAGGGCTTCATCCGCAGGGACCCGACCAAGCCACGCGCCATCGAGGTCCTCGACCACGCCCGGACCGAGGGGTCGATGGTGCGGGCCGCGGTGCGGGACGTGCCGCTGGTGGGACGTATCGCCGCCGGCTCGCCGCTGCTGGCCGAGGAGGACATCGAGGAGATCTACCCGCTGCCCACCGATCTGGTGGGGAGCGACCCGGTGTTCATGCTGTCGGTGCGCGGCGAATCGATGATCGACGCCGGCATCCTCGACGGCGACTACGTGGTGGTCCGCCGACAGCCCGAGGCCCGGGACGGACAGATCGTGGCGGCGTTGATCAACGGCGAGGAAGCCACGGTCAAGCGCCTACAGCGCCTCGACGGGCGGGTCGTGCTCAAGTCGGAGAACCCGGACTTCCCGCCGATGGTGTTCAGCGACGGCGTGGAGATCCTGGGTCTGGTCGTCGCCGTGCTGCGCCGGGTGGTCTGAGCTCGGCTCAACCCCAGGTGCCGCAGAACACGGTGCGGGCCGGGCCCTCGATCCAGGCACCGTCCCTGTCCAGGTCGACCACCAGCTCACCGCCGGGAAGTTCCACCGTGGTGCGGGCCGCTCCTCCCGCTTCCCGGTGCACCAGGTAGGCGGTGGCGGCGGCGCCGGTGCCGCAGGCCAGCGTCTCACCCACTCCCCTCTCCCACACCCGGAGGCGGACCCGGTCGGGGGCGACTACGGCGGCGAACTCGACATTGGTGCCGGCGGCGAAGCGGGCGTCGGTTTCCAGCTCCGGGCCCAGTGAGGTGACCGGCGCGGTAGCCGGGTCGTCGACGAGGATCACCGCATGGGGGTTGCCGACCGAAACCGGGTGCACCACGTGTCCCCGGTGCTCGAAGGCGACGCCGGGCCCGTCCCCCGGTGTTCCCAGCAGGGCGCGCACGTTGCCGTCGGCGAGGATTTCCACCGGCAGGTCCCCGACGGCGGTCTCCACCATGAAGGCGGCGCCCGACACCCAGCCGAGGTCGTAGCCGAAGCGGGCCACACAGCGAAGGCCGTTGCCGCACATCTCGGCGGCGCTGCCGTCGGCGTTGCGGTAGTGCATGGCAATCCGGTCCGGGGCGACGGGCGTGACGACGAGTACGCCGTCGGCGCCGATGCCGTGACGGCGGTCGCACCAGGCGGCCACCTCGTCGGAGGAGACGTCCCGGGGACCCTCGATCACCACGAAGTCGTTCCCCAGGCCCTCCATCTTCACGAATTCCATGGCGCCTCCTCGACGGCTGTGGCGGCCCGGTGTGCCCGCACCGACGGGTCGTCGTCCCAGGGTATCCAGGTGATACGGGGATCCCGGCCGAAGAAGGTGCGCTGCCTCTTCGCCAGGCCCAGCGTGGCCCGGATGGCCGCCTCCCGACCGGCCTCCACCTCCCGCTCCCCCCGCACCACCGGCAACAGTTCCTTGTAGCCGACGGCCTGCGCCGCGGTGCGCCCCAGGCGCCCGTCGAGGCCGGCGACCTCGTCGAGGAGGCCGGCGGCGAGCATGGCGTCGAGGCGCCGCTCCACCCGGACCGCCAGCCGCTCACCGGGATCGACCCCGACCGCGATGTGCGGTACCTGGGCCCGGTAGGCGGCGAGCGCCTGCGCCTCAGGGGTGGCGGCCCGGGCAGTGGGGGTGAGGCCGGTGAGGCGCAGCACCTCGACGGCGCGCACCACCCGCCGCGGGTTGGCCATGTCGACGTGGTGGGCGGCGCCGGGGTCGGCCGCGACCAGTTCGCCGGCCAGCACGCCGGCGGGTACCTGCTCCAGTTCTGCCCTCAGCCCGGGGTCGGAGGGGGCAAAGGTGAGCGGGTCGACCAGGGCCCGGTAGTGGAGCCCGGATCCGCCGGCGACGATCGCGGCCCGCTCCCCCGCCGCCAGGGCGTCGAGGACGCTCCGGCCGCGGCGCTGGAACTCTGCGGCGGTGACCTCGTCTGCTGGGTCGGCGATGTCGACCAGGTGGTGCGGGACGCGGCGGCGGGTCCCTGGGTCGGGTTTGGCGGTGCCGATGTCCATCCCCCGGTACACCTGCATCGAGTCCACCGACACCACCTCACCGCCCAGGGTCTCGGCGAGGTGGAGGGCCAGGTCCGACTTGCCCGAGGCGGTAGGCCCGACGACGGCGACGACGGTCAGGGCGCCAGGCTCCCCACGAGATGGTGCGGTGCGGCGCGGGTGACCACGGCGTGGTGGTAGGTCCCCGGCTCCAGGTCAGCCGCGACGTGGAGGGGCCGGTTGCCCCGGGTGCGGGTGGTGACGGTGCTGGGGTCCTTGCGCGAGGTGCCCTCCACCATCACCTCCAGGGTGCGCCCCACCAGGGCCCGGTTGGAGGCGTGGGCGATTTCGTTCTGGAGGGTGATCAGGCGGTCGAAACGCTCCTGGACCACCCCGGCGGGCACATGCCCGTCCATCGTCGCCGCCGGCGTGCCGGGGCGGGGGCTGAACTGGAAGGTGAAGGCACCGTCGAAACGGGCCTGGCGCACCACGTCGAGGGTGGCTTCGAAGTCGGCATCGGTCTCGCCGGGGAAGCCGACGATGATGTCGGTGGAGACGGTGAGGCGGGGGATGAACTCCCGGGCCATGGCCAGCTTGGCGAGGAACCGCTCGGCGTTGTAGCCGCGGTGCATCGCCGCCAGGATGCGGTCGCTTCCCGACTGGAGCGGAAGGTGGAGCTGCTCGCACACCGCCGGGGTCTCCGCCATGGCCGTGGCGACGTCCTCGCGGAAGTCCTTGGGATGGGGGCTGGTGTAGCGCACCCGGCGGATGCCCTCGACCTCGCCGACGCGGCGGAGCAGGTCGGCGAAGAGGGGCTTGCGGCCGTTGAGCTCCAGGTCCCGACCGTACGAATTGACGTTCTGACCGAGCAGTGTCACCTCGGTTACCCCACCGGCGACCAGGTTGCGGATCTCGTTGATCACGTCGCCGGGGCGTCGGGAGATCTCGGCGCCGCGCACCATGGGCACGATGCAGAAGGTGCACGAGTTGTTGCAGCCGATGGTGATGGTGACCCACGCCGAGTGCGGCGACTCGCGGTGGGCGGGAAGGGTCGAGGGCAGGTCCTCCACCGAGGTGGTGCGCTCCAGGATCTCTGCCACCGGGCCCCATTCGGCGGCGTGGTCGAGCAGGTCGACGACGCGGTGGGTGTTGTGGGTGCCGAACACCACGTCGACCCACCCGGCCCGCTCCAGGATCGACTCCTTGTCCTTCTGTGCCATGCAGCCGCCGACGACGATCTGCTGGCTGCCACCGCGCTCGTCCTTGATGGCTTTGAGGGCGCCCAGGTAGCCGTACAGCTTCTGATCGGCGTTCTCGCGGATGGTGCAGGTGTTGAGCACCACCACATCGGCGTCGTCGGGCCGGTCGGTGGCGACCATGCCGTCGGCTTCGAGGAGACCGCCGATGCGCTCGGAGTCGTGTTCGTTCATCTGGCACCCGAAGGTGCGGATGAAGTACCGCTGACCGGCGCGGGTCGGCGCCCGCGACGGCTTGCGGGTGGGCATGCCCAGCGAGATCGTCTGTGTCATGGGCAAGCTGCGCTCCTGGCGGCCGGCGAGAGACTCAGCGGGCGAAGTCCTTGGCCCGGTACTCCCGGATCACGGTCACCTCGATCTGGCCAGGATACTGGAGATCCTCCTCCAACTTCCGTGCGATCTGCCGGGCGAGCTGTCCGGCGACGAGGTCGCTGACCTGCCCCGGGTCGACCACGACCCGGATCTCGCGGCCGGCCTGCATGGCGAACACCCTGTCGACGCCCTCGAACGACCCGGCGAGCTCTTCCAGCTTCTCGAGGCGGCGGACGTACGACTCCAGCGCCTCGCGGCGAGCGCCGGGCCGCGCCGCCGAGACGGCATCGGCCGCCTGGACGATCACGGCGGTGAGGGTGCGCGGCTCCACCTCGTTGTGGTGGGCTTCGATGGCGTGGACGATGGCGGCGTCCTCGCCGAAGCGGCGGGCGATCTCGGCGCCGATGAGGGCGTGTGAGCCGCCCACCTCGTGGGAGACGGCCTTGCCGATGTCGTGGAGGAAGCCGGCACGGCGCGCTTCGGTCTCGTCCAGGCCCAGCTCGGCGGCGAGCATCCCGGCGATGTGGGCGCTCTCGACGAGGTGGTCGAGGACGTTCTGGCCGTAGGAGGTCCGGTAGCGAAGCCGGCCCAGCAGGGTCACCAGCTCGGGGTGGAGGCGGCTGGCGCCGACCTCGAGCATCGCCCACTCTCCGGCGTCGCGTATGGACTGCTCCACCTCGGCGAGGGCCTTCTCGTAGGCCTCCTCGATGGAGGCGGGGTGGATGCGGCCGTCCTCGACGAGGCGCTCCAGAGCCAGTCGGGCTACCTCGCGGCGCACCGGGTCGAAGCTGGAGACCGTGACCGACTCCGGTGTGTCGTCGACGATGAGGTTGACTCCGGTAACCGACTCGAAGGTGCGGATGTTGCGGCCGTCACGGCCGATGATGCGGCCCTTCATGTCGTCGCCGGGGAGGGGCACCACCGACACGGTCGTCTCGGAGACGACTTCGGCGGCGAGGCGCTGCACCGTGGTGGCAAGGATGCGCCGGGCGCGCCGGTCGGCCTCCTCCCGGGCCCGCAATTCCAGATCTCGCACCAGGACCATGGCGTCACGGCGTGCCTCGTCCTCGACCTTGCGCATCAACTCGTCCTTGGCGGCCTTGGCGTCGAACCCGGCGACCCGCTCCAGGTGGTCGCGGGCCTTCTCCTCCAACACCGCCAGCTCGGCCCGCTGGTCGGTGACGGAGCGCTCCTTGTCGATGAGCAACTCCTCGCGCTGGGTCAGGTTGGCGGCTCGCTGCTCCAGCGTTGCCTCCCGCTGCGTCATCCGCTCCTCGAGGGCCCCTACCTCGACGCGGCGGTGGTCCAGCGCCGCGTCTTCGCGCTCGCGGTAAGACTCCGCCAGTGCGGTGGCCCGTTCCTCGGCGCGGCCGAGCACCTCCTGCGCCTCACGGCGTGCCTCGGCGAGCAACTCCTGGGCTGTCTCGGCGCCCTGCCTGCGGCGGCGTCTCACCGCCTCGCCGCCGGCCACGAATGCAGCGACCCCTACCGCCGCTGCTACCACGATGGTGATGACCCATTCCATCCGTCCCTCGCTCCCGGACCCCTTACAAGGCGTGCCGAGCCAGAGGCTCGGCACACATGGTCACCACTGCACCCAAGTCGGCGGACGCGCTAGCTACAGCTTCTCTTCAGCTTCTGCCGCGTGTTGGGTTGCATCTCGTTTGGGGCCCTTGTCGTTGTGTCAATCGTGTAACCAGGTGTGTGGATCTGGATGCTACTCGACATGGTCACTTGGGGGGACGCGAAAACCGTCGCAATCTTGGCATTTCGTGGCATCCAGGACGTGACCGGGGCCGCACCCGCGCCCGGTGCGACCCCGGCCTCGCCCGCCGTCACATCTCGGGATCGACCGGCGCCGGGCGCTCCGTACCCTCCGCCGGTGCCTCGCCGGCCTCTGCGTCCTCGTCGTCCTTGATGACCCCGACGATGCGCAGCACCCGGTCCTGGAGCTGCATGGCCACCTCGGCGTTCTCCCGGAGGAACTCCTTGGCCCGCTCCCGTCCCTGGCCGAGCTGGTCGCCGTCGAAGGTGTACCAGGCGCCTGCCTTCTTCACCACGCCATGGTCGACGGCTACGTCGAGGAGGCTCCCCTCCCGGGAGATGCCCTCCCCGAACATGATGTCGAACTCGGCGGTGCGGAACGGCGGAGCCACCTTGTTCTTGACGATCTTGGCCCGGACCCGGTTGCCGACGTTGTCGGTCCCCTGCTTGATCGACTCGATGCGGCGCACGTCGACCCGGACGCTGGCGTAGAACTTCAGCGCCCGCCCGCCGGGGGTCGTCTCCGGTGAGTTGTGCACCAGCACGCCGTCGGCGAGGTAGTTGTGGCTGCCCTCGACCTCGATGTCGAACTTGCGCATACTGCGCGTCGGCGGCTTCTCCCGGATCGACAGCACCGGCACCGGCACCGCCTTGAGCACCCGCCGCGCCGGCTCCACCGAGACGGCGCCCTTACCGCGATGGTGGGACAGCAGCTTGTACTCCATCGGGGCCGGCACGTAGCGGGCGACCAGAGCGTGAAGTGCCTCGGTGCCGTCACGGTCGAACACGATGAAGGCATTACCCGCCTTGGCCGTGAGCCTGCAGCTCAGGCCGTGGGTGTCGCGCAGCCAGCTCAGGACGCGCTGGCGGCTGGTGATCTCCATCGCCTCGACGCATATCTCGGAACGGCCCGCCGAGCCGTCGGTACGGCGCGCGGCGAAGGTGCCCTCATCCATGTACCAGACGGCCAGGGCCAGCGGGGAGAGCTCCTTGAGGTAGTCCCAGCTGAAGACCTTCCTCCCGGCGACGTAGACCGCCTGGCGCAGCTCGTCGAGCTCGACCAGCGGGGTGGTCTCCACCATCCACCCCCCCTTGGAGTGCCGGCCCACCGACGTGGGGATCCCTTCGAGCAGGCCCGCCTTCCACAGGGCATAGCCGTCCTGCTCGGGACCGTGCCCGAAGCGGAACCTCGACTTCATGGTGTAGCCGGTGCCGTTGGGGCGCTTGGGGGAGATCGAGCCGTCGCCCAAGAGCGACCCGAGGACGAGCTGGCGCTGCTGGGCCGACAGGTAGTGCGGCAGCGGCATGAGCACCCGGTCGCCGACCTCCAGCTCGCCGGCGGTGCGCCAGCCCGCCGGGGTGGCGATGGAGTGTTGCCGGGTGGCGGCGAACTGCGCCCTCCCGTTGCCCTCCGGCTTGTAGACGGTGAACTGGAGGAACTTCTCGGCGTTGCCGTTGTCGTACCAGCCCACCACCCGGCGGGGGGCGGCGACGCCGGTCTCCGGGTCGACGGCAAGCACCTCGATGTCCATCTTCTGATTGACGACCTTGCCGATCTTCTCCTGGGTGCCGTCGGCCAGGGTGATCCGGGTCGAGTACTGGAAGCACCCGAACATCACACCGATCTTCTCCCGGAGCTGGTTGATGAAGATGGCGGTGGTGTCGGAGCGGTTGATGGTGCCGGCCAGCTTGCGCAGCGCCTGGGACATGAGGCGGGCCTGGAGACCGACGTGGGTGTCGCCCATGTCGCCCTCCAGCTCGGCGCGGGGCACCAGCGCCGCCACCGAGTCGACCACCACCACGTCGAGCGCCCCGGAGCGGATCAGCATGTCGGCGATCTCGAGCGCCTGCTCCCCGGTGTCGGGCTGGGAGATGAGCAGCTCGTCGATGTCGACGCCGAGCGCCTTGGCGTACACCGGGTCGAGGGCGTGCTCGGCGTCGATGAAGGCCGCCACTCCCCCGTTGCGCTGCGCCTCGGCGACGACGTGCAGGGCAAGGGTGGTGTTGTGCGAGAGGATGCCGTTGGCGAGGAACGAATGTGTCTGCGGCATCACCACGTCGAAGGTCGGCTCCACGCCGGCATCCTCGACCGACGTGACCCGTTCGTAGGTGTAGCGGCTGTCGAGCAGCGAGCGCAGGTACTCCACGATGCCGGCGGCCAGGGGGGTGAGGCTCCGTTGCGAAGCCCAGTCGACGATCCTGCCCAGCCGGGTGCGCGACACCGAAAGGTCCGTGTCCTTGCGGAACAGGTCTCCCGCCACCCGGTCGAAGGCCCGGTCGCCGCCGACGCTGTCGCGGAGGGCACGGACGAGGGGGGCCAGGTGGGGGATGTTCTCGAACTGCGGGTCCCGGTTCGACAGCTTGAAGTTCTCGGCGCACTGGCGGGCGCGCCGCTCCGACCGGAAGCCGATCTCGTCGAGGAAGCGGTGGGCAACCGCCGGGTTGACGGTCACCGTCCAGTAGTCACGCTCGTATTGGGGGTTGTACTTCGCCGACAGCGTCGCCGGGATGCCGAACCCGTACAACATGAGCTGCACCTGGGAGGCGAGCTGCCGCGAAGCCGAAGCGATCCCGATGGTGGAGGAGCCGTCGATCCAGCCGTCGCCCTCGAAGAGCGCCGAGAGGAAGGCCCGCTGCACCTTGGCGCCGCCGACCCGCACGCAGTAGGGAATGACCTTCCCCGCCGCGGTGACGTAGTCGAGCCCGTATCGCTCGGCGAGCTCGGTGCGCAACGCCTTGCTGTGGACGGCGTAGTCCAGCCCGTTGTAGAGCTTCACGCCGGACGGCCCGCAGTCGAACAGGCCCGTCATCAGGGATACGAACTCGGCGCCGACCTCCGGGTCGCTGTTGGTGAACCGCACCGCATTCCGGGCCGAGAGGCTGCCCTCGGCGACAAGGTAGCCGAGCAGCACCGCCTCGTCCTCGCCGATACCCGAGTCGCCGGCGGTGTCATCGGCTCCGAAGGCCGCCGAGACGAGCACGTCGCCGGCGGCGATGTCCTCGGCGTCGCGCCATACGATGAAACCTTCCGCGCTCATCACCCGCAGCGGGTGGTTCTTGGTGACCTTGACGGAGCGCCCCGATGCCACGGTGATCTCCACCACCGGCTTGCGGTTGTTATGGGTGATGGCACCCAGCGTCTCCAGGTCGCCCTGCTCGTTGACGAGGCGCACCCCCTGGTCGGACACGTCGGTGACCCGGCTGGTGCAGGAGGCGGGGTGACCGAGCCGCGCGAAGAGCTCGGCGACGGTTTCCATGCCCACATCGGACCACACGTAAGTGCCCGCCTCGAGACACTTTCCCGAGCTCTCCGGTCCGTATATCTCCACGATGCGGCCTCGGGGGAGGCCGCCGATACCGAGGGCGAGGTCGAGGGAGAGGGCACCGGTGGGGATGGAGGCGATGTTGCGGATCTGGTCGTCGGAGAGCTTCATGATGGCGCCCTTGCCGAACTGGCGCTCGATCTGGGACATGGCCATCTCGAGCGTCTTGTCCCTCTCGTCCCCTTTGCCGATGTTGCTCACTGTGCCCTCCTGGGTCGGGTCGGATGGTCCCGACCGTATCCGTCGCCTACGACAAGAACGCGGGTGCGAAGGCTCGCGCTCTTGAAATTACACCGTTGTGGTCCTCACCGGAGGCTACACGAACAGATGTTCGGTGTCCAGTATCGAATGCACCACCCGCCGCGGTGCGCGGCTAGCCCAGCGGGACGGTGTCGATCTTCTCGTAGCGGGCCCGGCCCGGGCCGCGGACGGTGCGGAACAGGGTCACCCCTCCGACCTGCATGCGCACCGGTGCCGGCTCGACGGCCTCGACAAGTGCCCGCACATCTGCGGTGGGGCGGATGCGACTCAGGGTGAGGTGGGGGTGGAAGGGCCGGTCCTCGGGGGTGAAGCCGGCGGCGACGGCGGCGTCTTCGACCACGTCCGCCACGGTGGTCAGCTCCCCCTCCCCGGCGGAGAGGCCGAGCCACAGGACCCCGGCACGGGCGGGACGCGGAAATGCCCCCAGCCCACCGAAGCGGAGCGAGAACGGCCCCACCGCCTGCAGTCCCTCCTCGAGGTGGCGCAGCACCAGGTCGCGGGCGATATCCCCGGTCGGCCCGAGGAACCGCAGGGTGATGTGCCAGTTGGCCACGGGGACCGGGGTGCCCGGCATCCGGCCCCGGGAGTGGCGGTCCATCGCAGCCTCGACGTGGGCGGCCAGGGCATGGCGGGTTCCGTCGTCGGGATCGACGGCCACGAAGCAGCGATCGGCGACGTCGTTCAACGCGCCCGGGCTCCCCAGGTGTCGCCGTCGTCACGCCACCAGCTCCCGCTCACCGCGAGGCGGGTCAGGTGCAGCGCCGCTGTCGTGGCCAGGGTGCGGGCCCGCTCCCGGTCCCCGGGGAGGCGCAGGGTGCGCGCCTGGGCGCCTTCCGGGGTGCGTACCGCGATCACCATGGTCCCCACCGGGGCGCCACCGGGTTCGGGGCCGGCCGATCCGGTGACGGCGATGGCGACGTCGACGCCGAGGTGGCGGGCGGCGCCCTGGGCCATGGCCAGCGCCACCGGTTCGCTGACGACGCCCACCTCGTCGATGAGCTCGGCGGGCACACCGAGGATGCCGCTCTTGAGGTCCCGGTCGTAGGCGACGATGGAGCCACGGAAGTACTCCGACGAGCCGGGCACGCCGGTGATACGGGTGGCGACCATGCCGCCGGTGGCCGACTCGGCGGTCCCCAGCGACCATCCCTTCTCGACGAGGTCGCGGCCCACGATGCGTTCCACCGTCTCCTCGTCGGCCCCGAAGATGCGGTGCGAGAGGCGGCGCCGCACCTCCTCCTCGACCGGGGTGATGGTGGCGACGGCGGCGGTGACGTCCACGGCCTTGGCGGTGAGGCGCACCTTGATCTCCCCGGAGCTGGCGAGGAAGGCGACGGTGGGGTTGGCGCTCGACTCGAACAGGTCGGCGAGCAGCTCCCCCACCCGGGCCTCCGACTCGCCCCAGGTGCGCAGGATGCGGCTCACCATGACGGCGTCGCCGTCGCCGTGACCCACCAGGAAGGGGATGACGGACTCGTCGATCATCGGCATCGTCTCGGCGGGAACTCCGGGTAGGGCGAAGACCCAGGTTCCGGCGATCTCCAGGCGCAGCCCGGGGGCGGTGCCGCGGGGGTTGTCGACCATGACGGCGCCCTCGGGGTATTCGGCCTGGCGCAGGTTGCTCTCCGGCATCTCCCTGCCCCGCGACCGCCAGTACTCACGCAGGTTCTCGGCGTAGCCGGGATCGAACCGCATGGGCACCCCGGCAGCGACGCACAGCGCCTCGCGGGTGACGTCGTCCTGGGTAGGACCGATGCCGCCGGTGATGACGAGGGCGTCGGCCCTGGTGCAGGCGGCGAGGACGGCGACAGCGACCCGGTCCACGTTGTCGCCCACCACCGCCTGGTGGAAGTGGTCCAGGCCGACGTCGGCGAGGCGGGCACCGATCTCGGCGGCGTTGGTGTTGACGATCTGGCCCAGCAGCAGCTCGGTGCCGACGGCGAGGGTCTCGACGATCACGGCACCACCGTGGCGACCAGGTCGGTGCCGTACCCGCCGGTGATCCGGGCCCGCACCCAGTCACCGGGCCGACCGCCGTCGAGCACGACGACGCCGTCGATCTCGGGTGCTTCCCGGTAGCTGCGACCGACCGGCTGGCCGTCCTCCACCTGGTCGACGAGCACGTCGAGGAGGCGCCCCGTCTGGGCGGCGTTGCGCAGCGAGGTGATGTCGTCCTGGAGGGCGCCCAGGTGGCGGAGCCGCTCTCCCTTGTCCTCCTCGTCGACCTGGCCGGGGAGTGCGGCCGCCGGGGTGCCCTCCTCGGGCGAGTAGGGGAAGAATCCGGCCCAGTCGAGCTGTGCCTCCTCCAGGAACTCGGCCAGCTCCTCGACGTCGTCGTCGGTCTCGCCGGGGAAGCCGACGATGAACGAGGATCGCAGCGCCGCGTCGGGGGCGGCGGCGCGGATGGAGGCGATGAGCTCCAGGTGGCGCTCACCGGACCCGGGACGGCGCATCGCCCGCAGCAGCCGCCCGGTGGCGTGTTGCAGGGAGAGGTCGAAGTAGGGGGCGATGACGGGGTTCTGCGCCATCTCTGCGATCAACGACGGGCGTATCTCCTTCGGGTAGAGGTAGAAGAGGCGGAGCCGGCGCAGCCCGTCGACGTCGGTGACGAAGCGGAGCAGGTCGACGATGCCGCCGGGGGCGTCGATGTCGCGCCCGTAGGCGGCGAGGTCCTGAGCCACCAGCACGATCTCGCCCACTCCCTGGGCGGTCAGGTCGGCGATCTCGTCGCGGATGTTGACCGGGGGGCGGGACCGCTGCTTGCCCCGGAACAGCGGGATGGCGCAGAACGTGCAGGTTTTGTCACACCCCTCTGCCACCTTTACGTAGGCGTACGGAGTGGAAGGAGTGGGTCGCTTGATCTGATAGAGGATGTCCAACTTGGGCGCCACCGTGGGGCGGAGCTGCACAGGCTCCCAAGCGGTGAGGTGGTCGAGACGGCCCACCAACTCGCCGTAGCGGTCGATGCCGACGACGGCGTCCGCCTCGGGAAGGGCGTCCCGCAGCTCGGTCTCGTACCGCTGCGCCATACAACCGAGTACCACCAGCCGGGCGTCGGGGCGTTTGGCGGCTCCCAGGTCGAGGACGGTGTCGATCGATTCTTGCCGTGCCGCCTCGATGAAGGCGCAGGTGTTGACCATGACGACGTCGGCCTCGTCAGGCGCCTGCGCCGGCAGGTACCCGGCGTCGTCGAGCATGGCGGTCACCTTGTCGGAGTCCACCTGGTTCTTCGAGCAGCCCAGCGTGGTGAGCCACACGGTCGGCGCCCCGTCGCGCCGGGGGCGCGGCGGCGCCACTTCGATGCGCGTGCCTCCGCTCGATGTCCCGCTCACGGCAGGGAGTCTACGGCGGCCGCGCTCTCACGCCGGGACGGCGCCGTCTTCTACGCTCCGGGTCATGGCCGGACGACCGGAAGCCGAGGTGGCAATCGACGAGGAGATGCTGCGCGCCCTGCTGGGTGAGCAGCATCCCGACCTTGCCGGCTTGCCGCTGGTTCCGGGTCACGGTGGATGGGACAACGAGGTGTGGCGGCTCGGGGACGACCTCGCCGTCCGGATCCCCCGCCGGTCTCTGGGGGCTCCGCTCGTGCTCCACGAGCAGCGCTGGTTGCCGGTGCTGGCACCGCGACTACCCGTGCCCATCCCGGCCCCGCTCCGGGTGGGGCGGCCCGGGGCCGGGTACCCATGGCACTGGAGCATCTGTCCCTGGCTGGACGGCCTGCCCGCAGCCACCAGGTACGGAATGGGAGGGGCCTCCCTCGTCGAAGGGCTCGCTGCTTTCGTGAGCGGGTTGCACGTCCCCGCACCGGGAGACGCTCCCCGCAACCCGTACCGGGGAGTACCTCTGACCGACCGCGACGCCGACGTGCGGGATCGCCTCACCGCGCTCGCCGGCGGCGCTCAGCTCGTCGGCCTCTGGGACGAAGCGGTGGCGGCGCCGGAGTGGGAGGGCGACCCGGTGTGGATCCACGGCGACCTGCACCCGGCCAACCTGCTGGTCGACGGCGACGGGGCGCTGGCTGCGGTCCTCGACTTCGGCGACCTCGCCTCCGGTGACCCTGCCACCGACCTGGCGGTGGCGTGGATGGTCTTCGATGCCGCGGCCCGGGAGAGGTTCATCGCGCGTGTGACCACCTTCTGCGGGTGGGACGACGCGACATGGCACCGAGCGCACGGCTGGGCGATCAACCTGGGTTCGTCATTCGCGGTTCACGCCGACGGGGATCCCGAGTTCACCGCCATTTCCGGGCACACACTGCGCCAGGTGCTGCTCTGAGGGCGTCAGCCGGTGCGATGCGCCTCGATGATCCACGTGACCTGGGCGGGGTCGACGTCGACCGTCTCGTGGCGTTGGGGGCGCTTGAGCATGTCCGCCATGCCGGGCGGAAGCGGCGGCGGGAACCCGACGGCCTCTTCGATGGTGGCGGCGAACTTGAGCGGCTGGGCGGTCTCCAGGAAGACCATGGGCACCCCGGGACGGCGCATCTCCTCCCCCACTGCGATGCCGTCTGCGGTGTGCGGGTCGATGAGGATGCCATGGTCGCGGTACACCCTGCGGATGGTGTCGATACGTTGCCGTTGAGAGGACGAGCCGGCCACCATCCCGGTGGCGGCGACGGCACCCCATTCCGGGCTGCCTGCCAGGTCGAAGCCGCCGGTGGACGCCAGGCCGGCGAACAGATCACGAACCCGCGCCCCGTCGCC
>CAZOGW010000065.1:0-16627 GCA_964579415.1 uncultured Acidimicrobiaceae bacterium
TTCATCCTCCCCCGCCGCTTCGGCGGGGGAGGTGGCCGATCGGCTCGCCTGGCGCGACGAGACCGCATCACGTGCACAGACCAACGGTGGGCCGATCGGCCGGAGGGGGTCTTCGTCTCAGTGGTCGCCGGTGCCGTCGCCAAGTATGGGAAGGGACGCCTCGGAGCAGGCAACGTCAGAGCGCGCGATGAAGACCCCCCTCCCCCCTGCCTCCGCAAAGCCTCCGTCAGGGGTACTCCCCCCGTCAAAGCCCGGGGGGAGATGAAGAAGGCGGCCGCGGCTGTAGCTACTGCGCCCCGAGCCACAGCAGGTTGGCGATGGCGCCCGTCCATCCGGTCTGGTGGCTGGCGCCGAGACCGGCGCCGTTCTCGCCGTTGAAATATTCGTAGAAGAGGATCAGGTCTCGCCAGTGGGCGTCGCTCTGGAACGTCTCCTGCCCGCCATAGATCGCCCTCCTCCCGTCACCGTCGCGCAGGAACATGCCCGTCAGCCGTTGGCCGATCTCGAGGGCGACCTCGAGCAGGTTGAGCCGGCGCCCCGACCCGGTGGGGAAGTCGATCGTGAAGCGATCGCCGTAGTAGCGGTGAAGCTCAGTCAACGAGCGCAGGATCACCAGGTTCATCGGGACCCACACCGGCCCACGCCAGTTCGAGTTGCCTCCGAACATCCCGCTGTCCGACTCGGCAGGCACGTAGCGGACCTCGTAGTGCCGGCCGTCCCATTCCCACTCGTAGGGATGGTCGAGGTGGGCACGCGACAGCGATCGGATCCCGTACGGGCTGAGGAATTCGCTCTCGTCGAGCATCACGGTCAGGATCCTGCGCAGCTGGTCAGCGTTGACGAGTGAGAGCAGGCGACGACCCTCGGGGTTGGGTCCCGGCATGTGGGCGAGCATGGGGACCGTCGTGCCGAATCCGGCGGAGATCCGGCGCACCTCCTCGATCAGCTGCGGCTGCGCTGCGACCACATCGGGCTCGAACACCGTCGCGGCACACATCGGGAGCAACCCGACCAGCGATCTCACCCGCAGCGGGACCGTCGTACCGTCGGGCATCTGCAGGTGGTCGTAGAAGAAGGCGTCCTGCTCGTCCCACAGGGGCGTGTCGGCTCCGGGCGGCGTGAGGGCCACCGCGATCCATGCGAAGTGGGCGCCGAACTTCAGTGCGATGTCGGCGTAGCTGCTGTCCTCGCGCCCCAGCTCCACCGCGATCTGGAGCATCCACTGGCAGTAGAGCGCCATCCACGCCGTGCCGTCGGCCTGCTGCAGCGTCCAGCCGCTGGGCAACGGTGCCGAGCGGTCGAAGACGCCGATGTTGTCGAGGCCGAGGAAGCCGCCCTGGAAGAGGTTGCGGTCGCCGGGGTCCTCGCGGTTGACCCACCACGTGAAGTTTGTGAGAAGCCTCTGGAACACCCGCTTGAGGAACCCACGGTCGCCGGCGCCGCGGAGTTGCCGCTCGCGCTCATAGACCGACAGCGCCGCCCATGCGGTGACAGGCGGGTTGACGTCGCCGAAGTTCCACTCGTAGGCGGGTATCTGGCCATTGGGGTGCTGGTAGCGGGTGTGAAGGAGCACCTCGACCTGTTCCTTGGCGAAGTCGAGGTCGACCAGTGACAGCGGGGCGCACTGGAACGCCAGGTCCCATGCGGCGAACCACGGGTACTCCCATGTGTCGGGCATGGAGAGAACGTCGGCGGCTTTCATGTGGAACCAGGCCCGGTTGCGAATCGGGGATGGGTGCGGGTCCCACGGGTTCACTCCGTGCTCACGGAGCCAGCGGTGGACGTCGTACTCGTAGTACTGCTTGGACCACAACATTCCGGCCAGCGCCTGACGCATCACAAGGCTGCGGTCGGCGTCGAGCGACCCGGGGATGACGGTGGCGTAGAAGGCGTCCGCCTCGGCGATACGCTCGGCGAAGACGGTGTCGGCATCGACCGGAGCGGGGCCGGCGCCGGAGTGCAGCCGGGCATGGATCACGGTGGTCCCGCCGGCAGGCACCTCCACCACATGGTGGGCGGCGCATTTCGTGCCGGCGTCGGCATCGACGGGAGCGCCATGGACCACGTGGTCGTCGATGGCGGCCTTGGGACCGGTCTCGTTGTCGCAGAACAGCAGATCTCCACCGGACTCGAAGCGCCATTCACCCAGCGTGTCGTGACGGGCGAGCACCGTGTCGCCGTCACGGGTGAGCGACGGTTTCGCCGCGCCGGCTCCCCACGACCACGTGTTGCGGAACCACAGCGTGGGCAGCACGTGCAGCGGCGCCGGCTCCGGACCGCGGTTGCACACGGTGACGCGCATCAGGATGTCGTCGGGGGCGGCCTTGGCGTACTCGACGAAGATGTCGAAGTAGCGGTCGTCTTCGAAGGCGCCGGTGTCGAGCAGCTCGTACTCGAGGCCCTGCCGGCCCCGGCGGGCATTGGTGGCGACGAGGTCCTCGTAGGGGAAGGCGCGCTGCGGGTACTTGTAGAGCATCTTCATGTACGAGTGGGTAGGGGTGCTGTCGAGGAAGAACCAGTACTCCTTGGCATCCTCGCCATGGTTGCCCTGACTGTTGTCGAGGCCGAACATCCGCTCCTTGAGGATCGGGTCGGCTCCGTTCCACAGCGCCAGGGCCAGGCAGAGCTGCTGGCGGGAGTCGCAGATGCCGGCGATCCCGTCCTCTCCCCACCGGTAGGCGCGCCGGCGTGCCTGGGCGTGGGTGAAATGGCTCCAGGCGTCGCCGTCGGCGCTGTAGTCCTCGCGGACGGTGCCCCACTGGCGTTCGGCGAGGTAGGGGCCCCAGGCTTTCCACGGCGCGGCGCCGGTCCGTGCCTCGTCGAGCCGGAGCTCCTCAGGTGTCTGCGTGGCCATGGCCGGTCACAGGACGCCGAGGAGGTCTTCGACGATGTCGTCGGGGTCTTCGATCCCCACCGAGACCCGGAACACCCCGTCCCCGGCGTAGGCGCGGTAGGCATCGAGGGCGTCTCCCTCCATGCGGTAGGTGCTTTCCATGAGGTCATCGGTGGGGAGCCAGTAGATCAGGCTGCGGTGATGGCCGAGGGAGACGGCGTAATGGACGAGGCGGAGCTGTTTCATCATCCGCTCCGCCACCGCGCCACCGTCATCGACCTGGAAGGTGAGCATCCCGGAGAAGTTGCGCATCTGCGCCTTCGCCAGCTCGTGCTGGGGGTGCGACTCGAGGCCCGGGTACATGACGCGTTTCACCGCGGGATGGCCCTCCAGGGCGTGGGCGACTGCCAGTGCCCCCGCCTGGTGCGCCTCCATGCGAAGCGGCAGGGTGGCGACTCCGCGCAGGATGAGCCAGGCGTTGAAGGGGGACAGGATGCCGCCGTGGTGGAAGGTGGCCTCGAGGCTGAGGGCGTCGAGTCGGTCCCGGTTGGCGAGCACGGCCCCGCCGACGGCGTCGCCGTGGCCGCCGATGTACTTGGTCAGTGAGTGCAGCACGTAGTCGACACCGAGCTGGGCGGGCCGGGTGGCGACCGGCGTGGAGAAGGTCGAGTCGGCCACCACCTCGGCGCCGGCCCGGTGGGCGATAGCGGTGACCGCGGCCAGGTCGGTGAGGCGCATGATGGGATTGGCCGGGGACTCCAGCCACACCAGCTTGGCGGGCCGCTCCAGGGCGCCGGCGACGGCGTCGAGGTCGGAGGCGTCGACAGTGTCAACCTCGATCCCGAATCGGGGCAGCGTGTTGCGGATCAGCTCTGCCACCCCGGGGTAGGTGACGTCGGAGACGACGATGCGGTCGCCCGCCGACAGCAGGGAGAGCACGATGGCCGCCGCCGCGGCCATCCCCGAGGCGTATACCCGGCCGTCTTCGGTCCCCTCCAGGGCAGCCAGCTTCTTCTCCAGTTGACGCACGGTGGGGTTGCCCCAGCGGGTGTAGAAATAGCTGCCCTCGGCGTGCTCGTCGTGGGCGGAGAACCCGGTCGGCTCGTCGACCACGTAGGTGGTGGACATCACCAGGTTCGGCGTGGCCGCACGGGTCACCGGATCAGGCTCCTCCCCGGCGTGAACCGCCGCCGTCCGCAGCTTGGCGTGCTCGGGAAGGTCGGTGCTCATCGGTCGTGTGTCTCCTCTTGCGGCGATGGACAGAGACACTACCCCCGTGGCGAGGGGCCGCTGACTGCCCCTCTTGGCGTAGGCTGGCGGACCATGAGCACGTTCGAGACGACGCTGTGGAGCGGCGACGGCCGCAACACCGGCATCCAGGTTCCCGAAGAGGTGGTCATCGAGTTCGGCCGGGGCAAGCGGGTCCCGGTGACGGTGACGATCGACGGGGACTACTCCTACCGCAGCACCATCGCAGTGATGGGCGGGATGTACCTGATCCCGGTGGCGGCGGCGCACCGCAAGGCGGCCGGAATCGCCGCCGGGGACCCGATCACGGTCACGCTGGAGGTCGACGATGCTCCCCGCACGGTGACCCCGCCCCCGGAACTGGCCGCGGCGCTGGAAGTCGATCCCGCGGCGAAGGAGGCGTGGGAGAAGCTGTCGTACTCGCACCAGCGCCGGCACGCCCTCGCCATCGAGGATGCCAAAGCGCCTGAGACCAAGGCCCGCCGCGTCGCCAAGGCCGTCGAGATGCTCCGGGGGAGCTAACACTCCGAACCCAGGGTTCCCGACGCCGCCCAGCGTCGCCCACAGCCCAAACCTCACAGACACCGACGAACCCAGGGTTCCCGACGCCGCCCAGCGTCGCCCACAGCCCAAACCTCACAGGCACCGACGAACCCAGGGTTCCCGACGCCGCCCAGCGTCGCCCACAGCCCAAACCTCACCGCGCTAGGACTCTGCGGTCGCCGGCTCGAGCCTCGGTGCCGCAGTGCGGCGGCTGATGGCGACGCCGAGGAGGCACAGGGCACCACCGGCGAGGGCGACGGCGGTCGGGGTCTCGTCGAGCACGATCCACGACATCACCACCGCGATGGCGGGGACCGCCAGCGTGGTCGAGGTGAGGCTGCCGGCGGTGGTGCGGGAGAGGGCGTAGGCCCACAGGGTGAACCCGATCGCGGTGGGGAAGAGGCCGAGATAGCCGACCGCCAGGATCGTCGACGCGTCCGCCACGGCCAACTCCCGCACCAGTTGGGGGAGGAACGGGGTGAGGACGGCGGCGCCGATGACACATCCCACCCAGGTGGCGGTGAGTGTGTCCACCGAGCGCAGCGCCACCTTCTGGGTGAGTACGCCGGCGGCGTAGAGCACCGCGGTGACCACGCCGAGCACGACGCCGAGGGTCTCGTTGCCCCCGTCGCCGGTTCCCGCGGCGATGATCACCACCCCGCTGAAGGCGATGGCGATGCCGGCGAGGAGCGGCCGGGGGAATCCCTCGTGGAGGAACACGCCGGCGCCGATGGCGACCAGGATCGGGGCGATGTTCACCAGCATCGCCGCGGTGCCGGCGTCGAGGTGGTGTTCGGCGGCGTTGAGCACCACGCTGTAGCCGGCGAACCACAAGATGCCGTACGCCGCCACCATCGCCAGTGCCGAGCCACGCGGCACCGGGCGACGGTGGCGGAGGGCCACCACACCGAGGGCGAGGGAGCCGACGAGCAACCGGCCGAGAGCGAGCGGTCCCGGCGAGACGCTGTCCGCCAGGGCTCGGATGGCGATGAACGCCGAGGCCCAGACCACGAGGACCACCACAACGGCGGCAGGGACAAGCCAGGTGCGGGTGTCGCTGTCGGCGACGGGATCGGTGCGTGTGGGCGAGGTCATGTGCGCAGAGTGAGGGACCCGGCCCCGCCCTGCAAGCGGTTATCGGACATGTCAATGGGTGCGCCCCGTCGGGCGACTCGGTCGCAGCCGGAGGGCACGTGGGGCGGGGACTCGATGGCGGGGCTGGTGCATATGGGCGCTGTCATGGCGCCAGCCTGCCTTGCCGCATTCATCAGCACAAGCGACTGTTTCTCAACAACCGTTCAGTTCTGCTGTATTGTTCTCGGGTGCTCGACACCCACCGCCTCCGCATCTTCCGGGCCGTGGTCGCCGCCGGGTCCGTCAACGGAGCCGCCGCCCAGCTCGGCTACACCCCCTCGGCGGTGAGCCAGCACGTGACCGCTCTGCAGAAGCAGACCGGGCTCACGCTGGTTGAGCGTCGCGGCCGCGGCATCGAGCCCACCGCCGCCGGACTGCGCCTCGCCGAGGAGGCCGCCGAGGTGCTGGAGCGCCTCGCCGCGCTGGAGTCCGTGGCCGGCGACCTGCGCCAGGGCCGAGTCGGCAGCCTCACCGTGAGCTACGTCGCCTCCGCCGGGACCGCCTGGATCCCTCCGGTGGTGGCGACGCTGTCCCGCGAGTTCCCCAACCTGCGCCTCGACCTGCGCCTGGTCGAACTGGCCGCCGAGTCGTCGTTCGTGCCCGACATCGAGATCTACGTCGCCGGAGCCGCCTCGCCCGGCGCCGCCATCGACGGCTATGACGTGACCCTGTTGCTCGAGGAGCCATACGTCGCCGTCGTGCCCGACGACCACCGCCTCGCCGGCATGGCCGAAGTGGCGTTGTCAGACCTCCGCGACGAGTCGTTCGTCGACAACGACGTCACCCGAGGCCCGTGCCGTCAGGTATGGCTCGACGCCTGCGCCACCGCCGGGTTCTCCCCCTGCTTCCAAGTGGAGGCCCACGACTACCAGACCGCCATCGCCTTCGTCGCCGCCGGCGTCGGCGTCACCGTCCTCCCCCGCCTCGGCACCGCCCACCTCCCGCCCGGCGTCGTCACCCTCCCCGTGGTAGACCCCGAGCCGCGCCGCCGCATCATGCTCCGCATCAAACGCTCCGTACGCCACCACCCCGCGGTGGCCCGTGCCGTGGAGCTACTGGCAGAACGATCGCAGGAGGCCGTAGGCAAGGGCGGGTCCTGACGCCGTCAAGGCTCCTTCTGACCCTGAACGTGAGGTAGGCCCTCATCTCCGAGCGCTCACGGCCACGACGGCCCGACCGCCAATGACGCAAGTCCTGCACCTGCGGCGGTCGGGCCGGATGGGCGGGCGGACGTCACCCGGCCATGGGTGAACCCGTCTCGAGGAGCGTCTTGAGGTCGCTGAGGATCCAGCTCCAGCCGCCCATGCCGGTCTCGTTGAACTTCTCGGCCACCATCGCAGCCATGATCGGCTGACCCTCGACCTCGTGGGTCACGGTGAGCCGGGTGAACCCCGACTGGGTCTCGGCGATCTCCCAGGTCACCCGCGAGAAGCCCTCTTGGCGCATCTCGTCGCTGAACAGGAAGCGATATGTCTGCACCAGCTTGTTGGGCGGGTCGGCCTCGAGCACCTCGCCGTCGACGAGCGGGCCCTCGATCCCCATCTCGACCATGGCGGCGCTGGCATCGGCCCGGTAGCTGCCGCCGGGTCGCAGTTCGTACACGGACGGCCCCTGGTAGCCGTAGCGGGCGGTCCACTCCGGGGTGGTGATTGCGTCCCAGATCTTCTGCGGTGCGGCCTTGATGTACACCTCGTAGATCTGCGTGGCAGGTGCGGGTCGGTCGATGGTCATGCGGTGTCCTCCACTGTTGCCTTGAGTTCGGTCAATGCAGACACCCGCCGCTCCGTGTACTTGTCGATCCAGCGGTCGTGGACCAGCCGGATCGGCACCGGATTGAGGAAGTGCTGCTTGGTCCGTCCCGACCGCCGCGTGACCACGAGATTGGCCTGTTCGAGCACCCGCAGATGCTTCATCACGCCGAACCGCGTCATCTCGAGCTGCGACTCGAGCTCGGTCAGCGTGAGCCCGTCCTGGGCGAACAGGCGGTCGAGCAGTGACCGCCGGGTGGGATCGGCAAGAGCCTTGAACACGGTGTCGTCCCCATCCGGCAGCATGTCGCGAGCATATGTGACCATATGGTCACCTGTCAAGGCAAGACCGCGATCCCTTCACCGGCTGTGACCGACCGGGTACCGTTGCCGGCCATGAGTGCATCGCCGTCGATCGTGGTAGGGGTGACGGGGCACCGGTCGTTCCCCGAGCCCGAGCGGGTGGCGGCAGCCGTCGACACCGTGCTCGGCTCGTTCGAGACCGCCGGGCCCGGCGTGGTGGTGTCGGCGCTTGCCGACGGAGCCGACCGGCTGGTGGCGCGGCAGGCACTGGCGCGGCCGGGGTGGTCGTTGACCGCGGTGCTGCCGATGCCTCTCCACGAGTACCTGGACGACTTCGACGAGGCGTCACAGTGGGAGTTGGTCGACCTGCTGGACCAGGCGGGCGAGGTGGAGGAGTTGGAGCCTGCCGGCGGCCGCGACGAGACCTACCTACAGGGAGGCCGGCACGTCGTCGACCGCTGCGACGCCCTGGTGGCCCTGTGGGACGGCCGACCCGCCTTCGGCAGGGGCGGCACCGCCGACGTCGTCACCTACGCCCGGGACCTGGGAAGGCCCCTGGCGTGGATCAGCGTCGCCAACACGATCCGTGAGCCCGCCGGCGATGCGCCTGGCGAGATCTCGATCACCTGGGAGCGGTGGCCGTGGATCTCCTGAGGGGACTGTTCTCGCCGCGGTGGCGCTGGCTGACGCTCTCGGTGTTGTGGCTGGGCGTGGTCGTCCTGGCCCAGTTCGGGCTGGCCGCCATCGAGCCGCCCATCAGCGTCTGGGACCGCATCTACATGATCCCCAACCTGTTCACCACCGGGTTCTCCAACGAACTCGCCGCCCAGGACTGGCGTATCCAGGTGGCCCGGTTCGTGGGGCCGCTGGTGTTCGCCTCGACGTTCCTCGTCGCCACCGCAGGGGTGTTCCGGGAGCAGCTCGCCCGGCTGCGGCTGCGGTTCGCCCGGGGACATGTCGTCGTGGCCGGGATCGGCGACAAGGGTTCACGGCTGGCGATCTCCTATGCCGGCCAGGGAAGGCGGGTCGCCGCCCTCGACTCCGACCCCGCCGACAAACACCTGGTGTCGCTGCGGCGTCGCGGCATCACCACCATCGTCGGAGATGTCGCCGACCCGCAGACCCTGCGCGACGCCGGCGTGCCCCGTGCGTCGCTGCTGGTTTCGGTGTGCGGCGACGACGCCACCAATGCCGCCGTCCTCGAGGCGGCCCGGGCACTCCCCCGCCGGCCCCGGGCGCCGCATCTGTCCATCGCCGTCCACCTCGTCGACCCGCGCCTGGCGCGGCTGCTGCGTACCCGGGAGCTGGCCGGCGAGGGCGACCGGGTGGCGGCCGAGTTCTTCAACCTGCACCAGCGGGGCGCCCGCATGTGGCTCACCGACGCCGACCCCTTCCGCCCCGACCCGGCCGGCCGGTCACCACACCTCGTCGTCGTCGGCCTGGGGCCGCTGGGAGGGGCGGTGGCCGCCCAGGCGGTGCAGCGCTGGCACGCCCGGGAGGAAGGCGACAGCCGCGCACTCACCGTGACCGTCGCCGACGCCGACGCCTCCGGCTGGCTGCGCTCACTCACCCTGGAGCAGCCCGGCTTCGCCGGCTGGGCGTTGGTACGCACCATCGACCTCGACCCGGCGAGCCCCGCAGAGGACGCCGCCGCCGAAGCTGCCGCCGTCCTCACCGGCGGTACGGTCACCGACGTGTTCGTCGCCCTCGACGACGAGGCCGGCGCTCTGAGCACCGCCCTCCTCGTCCGCCAAACCCTCGGCGGCAACCGGGCCACGATCCACGTGCAGACACGGGCGACGGAGGGTCTCGCCTCACTCGTCACCGCCGACCATCACATCCCGGTGCGGCCCTTCGCCCTCTACGACCGGACCTGCACCGCCGAGGCGATCTCCGGGGGAGTCAACGAGCAGGTGGCCATCGCCATCCACGACGACTACCTGCGCCGCGCCACCGCCGAGGGCCGCACCGGCTCGGGAGTGCGTCCCTGGGAGCAGTTGAGCGACGCCGACAGGCAGGCCAACCGCAAGGCCGCCGCCGCGCTGGTTTCCGCGCTGCAAAATGCCGGCTACGTCCCCATGCCGCTGCCGGGGTGGGACCACGAGACGTTCACCTTCCCCCCCGCCCAACTCGAATCCCTCGCCGCCGCCGAACACGAGCGCTGGATGCGGGAGCGAATCGCCGAGGGCTGGCGCCACGGACCCGAGCGCGACGACAAACGCAAACTCAACCCGGCACTCGTCCCCTGGGCGGAGACCCCCGAGGTAGGGAGACAGTTCAACCGCGACTACGTCACCCAGGTCCCCGCCATGCTGGCTCGCTCGGGCTTCGCCCTCGTCCGCATCACGTAGCCTCGGCTCCGGGTTTGGAGCGCGGCCACGCGCCTATGTGACCACTATACTGATCACATGACCAGACAGATGACCGCAACCGCTGTCAAGACGCACATCCTCTCGCTCCTGGACGAGGTGGCCGCGGGGGAGGTCGTCGAGATCACCAAGCACGGCCGTACGGTGGCTCGCTTGGTTCCGGCTCAGGGGCCGCACGCGCTGAAAGGGATGTTCGCCGGCATCGCCGCGACCGCCGTCGACGAGGAGGACCTCTTCTCTACCGGCGCCCAGTGGGAGCTTGGGTGACAACCGTTCTCCTCGACACCCATGTTCTGCACTGGTGGTCCGCCGAACCCGAACGTCTGAGCCCGACGGCCGCTGCCGCCATCGAGAGCGCCGATGTGCTCGCAGTTGCTTCGATCACATGGTTCGAACTGGCCTGGTTGGCCAACAACGAGCGGATAACAATCGCCGTCCCCGTCCGTACCTGGCTTGAAGGCCTCGCAGCCCAAGTCCGCACCGTCGGGACAACGCCGGCGGTGGCGTCCACGGCCGTGTCCCTGCCCACCATGTTCCCCGGTGATCCCGCCGACCGGTTGATCTACGCGACGGCCATCGAGCACGGATGGGACCTGGTAACGAAGGACCGACACCTGCGCCAACATCGCCATCCTCGCCAGATCGCGATCTGGTGAGGGCGCGAGATGGGTCACAATCCGGCGGCCAGTTGGCGGATCTGTTGGGCCATGGGGGACCAGCCGAGCTGATCGGCTAGTTGGGCGGCCTCGGCCAGGATGCGGAGACCCTCTTCACGGCGGCCGGGAGTGATTGCTGTGACCTCGCCTCGGTTGGCCATGGCGATGACCAGGCCGGGGCCGTCGTTGTTGGTCCGGCACAACATCTCCTGCTCCTCCAGCAGTGCCAGCGAGCCGGCCAGGTCGCCGCGCTGGCGGGCGACGATCGCCAGGTTGCCGACGGCGGCGGACAGGCCCTCGGGGATGTTGTGGGTGCGGCAAACCTGCTCCTGCTCACGCAGCAGGGCCTCCGCCCCGTCGAGGTCGCCGGTCTGGATCGCCATCAGGCCCCGGTTGCCGGCGGCAAGCTGGAGGGCGTGGGGGTTGCCCGTCCGCCGGGCCATTTCCTCCGCCTCGGCGAGGAGGTCGCCCGCCTGCGGCTGGCCCATCGCCATGGTGCCGCGCATAGCCAGGCACTGGGCCAGCAGGTAGTCGTCGCCACGGGAGCGGGCGGTCTCCTCGGAGGTGGCCACGGCTCGTTGCAGCCCGGCCATGTCGCCGACGGCGGGGCGGATGCGCATCTGGAGCGACAGGCTGTTGACCGCCTGCGCCGACAGCCCGGCACCGGCGGCGATGGCGAGTTGCTCGTCGAGGAGGCGGAGGGCGGAAGGGGCGTCGCCCTGCTGGACGTGGATGGCCGCCTGGTTGCCCAGGCTGGTGACGAGACCGGCGCTGTCGGAGATCTCCCGGCAGATCTGCTCCTGCAGTTGGTGTTTGGCCAGCCCGCCGGCGAGGTCTCCGCTGTGGTGCAACACCAGCCCCTGGTTGCCCATGCAGCTCGCCAGGCCGGCCCGGTGGTCGATGCGGCGGCAGATCTCCTCCTGCTCTGCAAGTACGGCCGACGCCGCGGCCAGGTCGCCCGAGCCGAGCAGGAAGGCTGCCTTGTTGCCGAGGATGACCTGCAACATGGCGGGAAGGTCCAACTCCCGCACCACCTGCTCCTGGTCGTCGAGGATGGCGACGGCGCCGGCGAGGTCCCCCTGCGCCTGGCGGACCAGCGCCTGGTTGCCCAGGCTGGCGGCGACGCCGGAGCGGTCGCCCACCTGGCGGTAGATGTGTTCCTCCTCGATGTGGTGCCCGATGGCACGATCGAGGTCGCCGGCCTCGCGGGCCAAGGTGCCCCGCACCCCGAGGTTGGCGGCGAGGAGGCTGCGATCGCCCATGGCGGACACCAGCGCCTGGTGCTCGTCGAGAGCGGCCAGCGCCGCGGCCCGGTCGCCCCCGGCCTGGGCGAGGAGCGCCCGCTGGAAGAGTGCCCGGGACAAGATGTCGTCGTCGGCGAGCCGTCGCGCCAGAACCTCCGCCTCGACGATCAGAGTCACCGCCTCGGCCGTCCGCCCCTGGTCGGCCATGATCGACGCCCGGTTCACCTGGTTGGAGGCAAGGGCGGCGACGTCGCCGTGGGCACGGCACTCCGCCTCCTGGCGGGCCAGCAGGTCAAGGGCCTCGGTGTTGTGGCCGCGGTCGGTGAGCACCTGGGCCCGGTTGACCAGCGCCTTGTTGATGAGGGAGCCGTCGCCGATGCGGCGCGCCACCTGCTCCTGCTCGACGAACCGCGCCATGGCGGTGTCGAAGTCCCTCCGGTCGCGATGAACCGCTCCCTGGTTGCCCAGGCTGGCCTGGAGGCCGGGCAGGTCGTCGAGGCGGCGGCAGATCTCCTCTTCGGCGCCATGGAGCGCCAGAGCCCCGTCGAGGTCGCCGCGGCGCCGCGCCAGCACGGCTCGGTTGCCGAGGGCAATGTGGAGGCCGGCCTCGTCGCCGCGACTCCGGCACATCTCCTCCTGCTCGCCGAGCACCGTGGCGGCTTCGTCTAGTTCGTTGCGACCGAGGAGGGCGGCGCCCAGGTTGGCCAGCGCCCCCTGGAGGCGGGGTTCGTCGCCGGCGGCACGGGCGGCGGCGACCAGGTGGCGGTGCAGCGGCAGCGCCTCGGCGGAGTGGCCGGCGTCGGTGAGGAGGCGCGCCACCTCCCAGGCGACCTGCTCATGGGAGGCGGGATCGTCCACGACGGGCCGGTAGGCGTCGGCCATGTCGCGCCCGGCGTCGCTCTCCAGCGCAGCCCAGGATCGGCGTAGCTCGGGGAGGTCGGTGCGGTAGAGGGCCTCCAGACGGTCGGGGTCGGTGAGGACATCGACGAGGCGGCCCCACTCGGCGGCGTGGCGGAGCTGCCAGGGCAGCTCGACGAGGGCGCGTGGCGTCGGGTCGGTGGCGAAGTGGTCGGCGAGGCGGTGGTGCACGGCGCGGCGCTCCGAGTCGCCTGCGAGGTAGCGGTCGGTGATGGCAGTGACGAACGGCTGGTGGGCCAGGGCGAGGCGTCCGGAGCGGCGCATCAGAGCCTCCCCCGACGCCAGGTAGAGCGGCGCCCAGACCGCGTGCGGCAGCGGGTCCCCGTCGCCGAGCAGGGCGAGCAGCTCAGGCTCGGAGAGGCCGGTGCGGGCGGACGCGATCAGGGTGAAGGCGTCGGCGACGAGGCCGGGGCGGTCCCGCTCGTAGTCGTGCTCCCAGCGGGCCAGGATCCGCTCGAAGAGGTCGTCGACCGTCTCCGAGGCCAGGTAGTCGCCGAGGAGCGCTTCCAGGGTGAAGTGATCGCCATGCTGACGCAGCTCGTCGAGGACGGCGCGCACAAAGCGGGGGTTGCCGCCGTGGCGCGAGTTGACAATACGGGCGGCGAGCTCGGAGTCGAGGCGCTTGGAGTACCGGGCGAGGAAGCCCACCACCAGTTCCCCGCCCTCGAACATGTCGAGCGCCGGCACTGGATGGACGGCGAAGCCGCGGGCGACGGCTGCTTCGACGGTGCGCTCGGCGCCGGCAGAGGCGACGATGCGCACCCCGGCGGGGATCTCCCAGGGGAGCCACGCCAGGTCGGGTGCGTGGTCACGGTCGTCGAGCATGTCGAGCCCGTCGAGTACCAGTGTCAGCGGCCCCTCACCGGCACGGCGGCGCAAGGCTTCGGCAAAGGCCGCCCTGAGGGCGTCGGGATCCTCCGGCGCCTCCCCTTCGCCGACGGCGGCGACCAGGCGGCGCAACATGGCGACCCAGTCCGTGGACGCGGCGCTGGCCCCGACATGGTGGCTAACGGCGTCACGACCCTGGGCCCAGGCGGCGAGAAGCGCCGACTTGCCGGCTCCATCGTCGCCGGTGACGAGGATCAGCGGGCTCGAGGTGAGGATGGTGTCGAGAGCGGAAAGCCGGACCTCGGCACCGACGTAGAGGGAGCGGCGGGCGGCGGCGAACGCCTCGTGCTCGCCGTCCTCCCGGGCCTGAGGATCCTCCACGACACCGGGTGGGTAGAGGGCGTCGATCATGGCGCCGAGGTCGTCGAGGACCAAGGCGCCGAGCTGCACCGGGTCGGTGTAGCCATCGTGGACCGGCAGGCCGGAGATGCGGATGCGGTCCTTGAGGGCGGCGAGCCGGTCCCGGCGCCGCTGTGCCGCCCCTTCGGCTCCGTCGGAGCCGAGGCGGGCTATCTCCTCGTCGGAGGCCTGCTCCCGGTGGATGGCCTGCTCGGCCGCGGGCAGGGTGTCGACGTAGCCGGGATCCCGCAGGTAGAAGAACGAGCGGTGCTCCATGTCCGGGTCGTTGAGCACGCCGTGCAGGATTTCCAACTCGGTCACCGACCGTCCCTGGTATTCGTCAAGCCAGGGCATGCCCTCGACCAGGTCGGCGGCGATGTCGTCGGGCACCCACCCGTAGCGGTCGCCGAGCAGGCCGATGAAGTAGGGACGGGTCTCCTCGATCTCGGCGAGGCAGATGGGCAGCACCGCCCCCTCCGCCTTCTCCTCGTCGGTGACGCCCCAGCGCAGGTCGACCTCGCCCCAGGCGACGCCCCGCTCCTCGCAGCGACGACGCAACTCCGGGAACACCCGCTTGACCAGCTCCTCCCGCTCGCCCTGCATGTCGCGGAACGTCGACGAGATGAACACCCGCACCGACCGGTCCCCTGCCATGCCGTCTCCCTGATGTCGTCTCCGGCGAGGCGCCTATCGAACCACACCGGGGCGGGTGTGGCTACCGTCCCCGGCATGGCCTCCGACGGGTACCCGCAGCGCATCGTGTGCCTCACCGAGGAGCCCACCGAGGTGCTCTACGCCCTCGGCGAGGAGCATCGCATCGTCGGCATTTCCCAGTTCACCAAGCGGCCCGCCCGCGCCCGCAAGGAGAAGCCCCGGGTGTCGGCATTCACCAGCGCCCGCATCGACAAGATCCTGGCGCTGGAACCGGACCTGGCCATCGGGTTCTCCGACATCCAGGCCGACATCGCCCGCGAGCTGATCGCCGCCGGCGTCGAGGTGTGGGTGTCCAATCACCGCACCGTCGCCGGCATCATCGGCTATGTGCGTCGCCTCGGGGCGATGGTGGGCGCCGCCGGCCTCGCCGACGAGTTGGCCGCCGACCTGGAGCGGCACGTTTCCGCCGTGGTGGGGAAGGCGGCACAGCTCCCCCGCCGGCCCCGCGTCTACTTCGAGGAGTGGGACGAGCCGATGATCTCGGGGATCGGCTGGGTGTCGGAGGTGATCGAAATCGCCGGCGGTATCGACGTCTTCGCCGACAACGCCCGCTCTTCTCTCGCCGCCGACCGCATCATCGCCGATCCCTCCGAGGTGGTGCGGCGCCGCCCCGACATCCTGCTGGCGTCGTGGTGCGGCAAGAAGTACCAGCCGGAGAAGGTGTGGTTACGGCCCGGCTGGGACGCCCTCGAGCCGGTGCAGACCCGCACCGCCCACGAGATCCCCGCCGAGATCATCCTCCAACCCGGCCCGGCATCCCTCACCGACGGCCTCGACACGATCCACACCATCATCGCGGAATGGGTACTGGGTACTAAGTACTAAGTACTAAGTAATAGCGTTACTCGTTGTTACCCAGCGGTGTGTTGCTACTCCGCTACGGCCACCATCACGTCGGAGGCTTTGATCACCACCGTCACCGTGGAGCCGGAATCAATGCCGAGCTCTTCGGCAGCCTCCCGGGTGAGGGACGAGGTGATCACATCGCCACCACCGAGGCGGATCTTGACCGTGCTGGTGACAACGCCGTGGTCGACACTCTCGACCGTACCGGTGAGTTGGTTGCGTGCACTGAGCCTCACGATGGCTCCTCTCTGTCCGGGGGCGCAGAACGCTGCCCCTCTGGATGCTGCGAGTCCGGCTGGACCCCGATCTCGGTGGCCTTGAGCGCTACCCACACCCGCCTGCCCACGACGAGTCCCAGTTCGGACGCCGAGGCGGCGGTCACCTCGACGGTGAGCGGAAGTGGGGCGCCGGTCTTCATCCTGACCCGCTCACCCAGGTTCTCCACGGCTTCCAGCGTCGTGGCCCACCGGTTGCGCTCGCTGCCGGCAGGCTCCTCGAGGTGCACGGTGACCGCGTTGGGGAGGATGGCGACCAGCACATCGCCGGTCACCGTGGAGTCGGCGATGTGGAGGGTGTGCTCCCCGACGGCGACCCGTCCTGCGGAGGCGACGCCGGTGAACAGGTTGGTTCCGGCCAGGTCGGCGACGTAGGCGGTGCGGGGGCGGAGGCGGATGTCGTCGGCGGTGCCCGACTGGACGACGCTTCCGGCTTCGATCACGTGGATCTCGTCGGCGAGGAGGAAGGCCTCGATGGGGTCGTGGGTGATGACCATGCGCGGCCCGCGGAAACTCTCCAGGTGCTGGGCGAGGGTACGACGGAGCTGGACCCGTGTGGTGACGTCGAG
>CAZOGW010000066.1:0-16525 GCA_964579415.1 uncultured Acidimicrobiaceae bacterium
CCGCCGCGGTGGCTTGGCGCTCCGACACCGACGACAATGGGCGTCTATGGACCTGCGAGTGAACGATCGGCTCACGATCCCCGGCGACGAGTTGCGGTGGAGCTTCACCACGTCTGGTGGTCCCGGTGGGCAGCACGCCAACCGGTCGGCTACCCGGGCCGAGTTGACCTTCGACATCGCCGCATCCCCATCGCTGCCGGCGGCCGTGAAAGACCGGCTCATCGCCGCCCTGGGACGTTCGGAGATAGTCGTCCGGGGATCTAGTGAGCGCTCGCAGTGGCGCAACCGCCAGACCGCCCGGCGCCGGCTCGCCGGGATCCTGGAAGCGGCGTTGCGCCCTCCCCCGCCGCCAAGGAGGAGCACCGCCCCGTCGCAGGCGGCCCGGCGCCGCCGCATGGAGGAGAAGCGCCGCCGCGGCGAGGTGAAGCAGGCCCGGCGCCCTCCGGAGATCGAGTGAGCCAGCCCGAGGCCACGACCGTCTACACCATCGGGCACGGGCTCCGCCCCCTCGACGCCGTCGCCGACGACCTGGCCGCCCACGACGTCGACCTCCTCGTCGACGTTCGCAGCGTCCCCTACTCGCGTCGCAACCCCGAATTCACCAAAGCCCGGCTCACCGCCCAGTGCGGCCCGCTCGGGCTCGGCTACCGCTGGCTGGGCGACAAACTGGGCGGCCGTCCCGAAGGGCTCCCCGAGGGAGCCGCCATCGGCTCCACGGCCGCCTTCGCCGCCGGGTTGGTGGAGCTCGACGGCCTCGCCGGCGCCGCCACCATCGCGCTGCTGTGCGCCGAGGCCGACCCGGCCGGCTGCCACCGCTCCACCGCCATCGCACCCCGGCTCGAAGCCGCCGGGTACCGGGTGGTCCACATCCTCCCCGGCGGCGACGCCGTGCCCCACCAGCCCACCCTGCCGGCGGGGGGCTGAGCAGTGGCGACGATCTCCCTGCGCCACGTCTCCAAGGTCTATGCGGGTGCGCCCGAGCCCGCCGTCGGGAACCTCAACCTGGAGATCGCCGAAGGGGAGATCGTGGTACTGGTGGGACCCTCGGGCTGCGGCAAGACCACCACCCTCAAGATGATCAACCGCCTCATCGAGCCCACCGGCGGCGAGATCGTCATCGCCGGACGCGACGTCACCACGATGAGCGCCTCTGAGTTGCGGCGCGGCATCGGCTACGTGATCCAGCAGGTGGGGCTCTTCCCCCACCGCACCGTGGCGCAGAACATCGCCACCGTCCCCCGCCTCCTCGGCTGGGACGAGGCGCGTACCCGGGCCCGGGTCGACGAGCTGATCGGCGTCGTCCATCTCGAACCGTCGCTGCGGGACCGCTACCCCTCCGAGCTGTCAGGCGGGCAGCGGCAGCGGGCCGGCGTGGCCCGGGCGCTCGCCGCCGACCCACCGGTGCTGCTCATGGACGAGCCATTCGCGGCGGTCGACCCCATCGTGCGCGCCCGGCTGCAGGACCAGCTCCTCGAACTGCAGTCCCAGCTCGGCAAGACCATCGTGCTCGTCACCCATGACATCGACGAGGCCATCAAGTTGGGCGACCGCATCGCCATCCTCAACATCGGTGGCGTGCTGGAGCAGTACGACACCCCGACGGAGATCCTGGCCAACCCCGCCAACGACTTCGTCATCGACTTCCTCGGCTCCGACCGGGGGCTGAAACGCCTCTCGCTCATCCCCATCTCGGAGGTGGAGCTGGACCCGGGGCCGGTGGTCGCCCCCGGCGCCTCGACCGGCGAGGCCCGGGCGGTGATGGCCCGCTACGGCGTCGACTGGATCGGCGTCGGTGAGGGCACCCGCCTCGACGGTTGGGTCGCCGGGGCCGACCTCGACAGCCACACCGACCTCACCGGCGTCGTCCTGCAGCCTTTCCGCACCCGCCTGTCGCCGGGATCGTCGCTGCGGGAGGCGCTCGACGCCGTGGTCAGCTCCCGCACCAGCGTTGCCGCCGTGTTCGACGGCGACGCCTACCTGGGGATGCTCACCGCCGACACCATCGGGGAGGCGATCATCCAGTGACGATCGACTGGGCATGGATCGGAAGCCACTTCGACGACATGTGGGAGGCGACGAGGCAACACGTCACCCTCACCGTCCTCGCCGTCGTCATCGGCGTCGTCGTCTCCCTGGCGCTGTCGCTGGTGGCGCTGCGCTGGAGGGCCACATACCGGCCCATCACCTGGGCCACCAGCATCATCTACACCATCCCCAGCCTCGCCCTGTTCGTGTTCCTGCTCCCCTTCTTCGGCCTGAGCACCACAACCGCACTGGTGGCGCTGGTGTCGTACACGCTGCTGGTCCTGGTGCGCAACATCGTCGCCGGCATCGACGGCGTACCCGAACCGGTGGTGGAGGCGGCCCGGGGTATGGGCATGACGGAGCGCAACCTCCTCGTCGGCGTCCGCATGCCTCTCGCCGTGGGGGTGATCATCGCCGGGATCCGCATCGCCACGGTCTCCACCATCGGGCTGGTCACGGTGACTGCGCTGATCGGCCAGGGCGGGTACGGGGTGTTCATCCTGCGCGGCATCCGCCGCCAGTTCTTCACCGAGGTACTGGTGGGCACGCTGCTGTCGGTGGCGCTGGCGGTGGTGGCGGACCTGCTGCTGGTAGCGCTGGAGCGGCAGCTGACGCCGTGGGCTCGGCGGCGGGCCGGCACGTGACCGAGTTCTTCGCCGAGGTGTGGGCCTGGCTGGCGGACCCCGCCAACTGGACCGGGCGAGACGGGATGCCCAACCGGCTGTGGGAGCACGTGGCGGTATCGGCTGTCGCGCTCGGCATCGCCGGGATCGTCGCCGTGCCTGCCGGGGTGTTGCTCGGCCATCGCGGCCGCGGGGGCGTCATCGCGGTGGCTGCGGTGAACATCGGACGAGCGGTGCCGTCGTTCGGGATCGTCGGGCTGGCGTTCCCCGTCACACTGGCGCTGGGACTGCGCCCGCTCGGCTACTGGGCGACGCTGGTGGCGCTGGTGGCGCTGGCACTGCCGCCGCTGTTCGTCACCTCCTACACCGGCCTCCGCCAGGTCGACCCTGCCCTGGTGGAGGCGGGGCGGGGGATGGGCATGGTGGGGCGGCAGGTCCTGACAGGGATCGAGCTGCCGCTGGCCCTCCCGCTCATCATGGCCGGCGTTCGCACCGCCGGGGTCGAGGTGGTGGCCACCGCCACACTGGGCGCCGTCGTCGGGTTCGGCGGCCTGGGTCGCTACATCATCGACGGCTTCGCCCAACGCAACTACCCCGAGGTCTTCGTTGGAGGCTCCGCGGTGGCCATCCTGGCCATCTTCACCGAGTGGGCGCTGGGCTGGATCGAGCGACGCAGCGACCGCAGTCACCGACCCTCTGAGGGCGCCCCCGAGGCGGTCGAGCCCCTCGACGTCGGCAATGTCACACCGGTGGGGTAGGTTGTCCCCTCTGCCGCCGCCCGCGTGACGGCGGCGACCCAACGAAGGAGAGACCCATGCGGAAACACCGCAACCGTGTCATCGGGGCGAGTCTCCTGGCGTTCGCCCTCATCGGCGCCGCCTGTGGAGGCTCGGGTGATGACGCCGATGGAACGACAACGACCGCCCAGGACCCGGCGACGACCACGACCGCCGCCGCCGGCGACGGGGGCGACGGGGGCGACGACGAGGCGCTCCACGGCCCGCCCATCGTGGTGGCCGCCCAGGACTTCGGGGAGAGCGCCATCCTCGCCGAGATCTACGCCGGCGCCCTGGCGGCAAGGGGCTTCGACACCAGCGTGCAGCCCGTCGGCGGCTTCCGCGACCTGCAGATGGCCGCCTTCGAGAGCGGTGACATCAACCTTGCCCCGGAGTACGCCGCCTCGATGCTGGAGTTCCTCAACGAAGGGGCCGGGGAGGCCACCGGCGACGCCCAGGAAACGACAGACCTGCTCAACGAGCGCCTCGCTCCCCTGGGGCTGGTGGCGCTGACCCCGTCGAGCGCCATCGACACCAACGCCTTCGTCGTCACCCAGGAGACCTCCGAGGCACTGAGCATCTTCTCGCTGAGCGACCTGGCCGCCTACGGGGCCGACCTCACCCTGGGCGGGCCACCCGATTGCGAGACCAACCCCTTCTGCATCCCCGGGCTGCAGACGGCATACGACCTGGACATGAGCGCCAACTTCCAGCCGCTCGACGCCGGCCAGGTCACGGTCGCCGCGCTGGAGGCCGGCGAGATCGATGTCGCCATCCTCTTCTCCACCAGCGGCATCATCGCCGACCGCGGTTTCGTGCTGCTGGCCGACGACCAGGGGATGCTGGCGGCCGACAACGTGGTGCCGGTGATGACCGACGAGGTATTCGACGCCTACGGCGACGCCGTCGTCGGCGAGTTGGACAACGTCTCGGCGCTGCTCACCACCGAGGGGCTCACCGAGATGAACCGGCGCTTCGATATCGACAACGAGGACGCCGACGACATCGCGGCAAGCTGGCTGGCGGACAACGGGTACTGACACGCCGATGGACGACGACGCACCACTCCTTCCCGACCTGTCGGGCGGTGACTTCCCGCTCGACTCCGAGGAGGCGCGGTGCCTGGGGGTGCTGGTCGAGAAGGCGATGACGACGCCCGACCAGTACCCCATGACCCTCAACGGGGTGCGGGTCGGGTCCAACCAGGTGTCCAACCGCCACCCGGTGGTCGACTACGAGGAGATCACAGTGGAGCGGGCGCTGCGCCGCCTCGCCGACAAAGGGCTGGTGCGCTTCGTGCACCGGACCGGGGACCGGGTGGTGAAGTACAAGTACGCCGTGGACGAGGCCCTCGAGTTGGAGCCGCTGCAGACGGCGCTGGTCGCCGTGCTGCTACTGCGGGGCGCCCAGACGCCCGGTGAGCTGCGGCAACGCTCCGAGCGTTACACCGGCACCCGATCCCTCGACGAGATCGAACAGACCCTGGAGCGCCTCTGCGACCGCAGCCTGCTGCGCCGCCTCGACCGCCGTCCCGGGCAGAAGGAGAGCCGCTACCTGGAACTCCTCACTGAAGGCTCCGAACCGGCCGCGGCCGAGGCGCCCGCCTACGGGATCGCGGCTCCACCACCCCCGGTGCCCGCCACCGATGCCGTCACCCGACTCGAATCCGAGCTGGCCGACCTGCGCGCCCGCTTCGAGCGCCTGCTGGAGTCCCTCGGGGTAGACGAGATCTGAAGCAACGTATTACGTATCACGTATTACGTATCACGTGGCTTCAGCCAGGCTTCATCGGATAGAGTCCTTTGGATGGGCTCGGGGTGGCGATTGGAACGGGTCGAGGGGACGTATGCCGTGTGCCGGCTCGAGCCTGACGACCCGGTGCCGCGTTGGGCCCTGTCGGGACGTTTTGTCTCCGTGACGCGGACACCCGATGAATTGTCGGTCGTAGTGGAGGAGGCGCGGGTGCCCCCTGGCGTACGCTCCGAGGGCGGGTTCGCCGCATTGCGAGTGGCGGGGAGCATGGACTTCTCCCTCACCGGCGTTCTGTCGACGCTGACCGCCCCCCTCGCCGGCGCAAGCGTCAGCCTGTTCGCCTTCTCGACGTACGACACCGACTACCTATTCGTCCGCCACTACGACCTCGACACTGCCATCGCCGCGCTCAGGTCAGCAGGCCACCACCTAGCGTGAGTAGAGGACGTGATACGTAATACGTAATACGTGCTACGTAATACGTGATACGTAATACGTAATACGTGATACGTTCTTCGCTTCTTGTCACACCCTCCCGTTACGGTGGCACTCATGGTGATCACCGCCGCCGAGACACGCATCGACCCTGACGGGTGGGACGCCGCCGTCGCCGATGTCGGCGGGCCTCAGATCGTCGTGGGTGGTCCGGGGACGGGGAAGTCGGAGTTCCTGGTGCGTCGGGTGGCACACCTCGTCGTCGACCGTGGCGTTCCCGGCCATGACATCCTGGTGGTGTCGTTCGGCCGCCGCGGCGCCGCCGATCTGGGCCGGCGCATCCAGGAGCGGCTCCGCCCGGCGCCGATGACCGTCAACGTGGCCACCTTCCACTCGGTGGCCGCCGGCATCGTGGAGGCGCACGCCGCCGGTCGCGGCTGGGCGGCGCCACCGCAGATCCTCACCGGACCGGAGCAGGCGGCACTGGTGCGGGACCTGCTCGCAGGCGAGGACCCCGCCGACTGGCCGGCGATGTTCCGCCCCCTCCTGCGGTCCAGCTCCTTCGCCGCCGAGGTCACCGACTTCTTGCTGCGCTCGGCGGAGCAGCTCCTCGGACCCGACGCCATCGTGGCACGCCGCCGCGACGACTGGCGGGGCATGCCCGGGCTGATGCGGCGCTACCGGGAGGCCCTCGTCGAGCGGGGCCGCATCGACTACGGGACATTGCTGGCCGAGGCGGTCGGCGCCGTCGAGTCCGGGCTGGGCACCGACCGCTACGCCCACGTCCTCGCCGACGAGTTCCAGGACATCACGGTGGCCCAGGCGCGGCTCCTCGCCGCGCTCGTCGCCGGTCACCATCACCTCACGGCCGCCGCCGACCCCTACCAGTCGATCTACAGCTTCCGCGGCGCCGCCCTCGAGAACGTGCCCCGCTTCGGCGAAACGTTCGGAGGGACGGACGCGCCGGCGCGGCGGCTCGTGCTCACGACGTCTTTCCGCACCCCGGCAGCCGTCCTCGCCTCCGCCGAGCGGGTCACGTCGCGGGACATCCCCGGAGCGGCCGGCCCGGTCACGCCGGCGGGCGACGGGGGACGCGTCGACGTCCACGTCTTCGGCCAGCGCACCGAGGAGGCGGAGTGGATCGCCGCCGAGATCCTCCGGCTCCACCTCACCGAAGGGCTGCCCTACGGGAGCGTCGCGGTGTTCGTCCGCTCCAAGCGCCGCTTCCTCGCCGAGCTGTCCCGCGCCCTGCAACGCCGTGGCATCCCCCACGACGAACCCGGGTCGCGCCAGGCCGACCAGCCGGCGGCACGCCTGCTGGGGGACCTGTCCACGGCTGCGGCATCCCCGGGCCCCGCCGAGATCGACCGCGCGGTGCGCCACATCCTGCTGGGCCCCTGCTTCGCCCTCCCTCTGGGAACCCTGCGTGAGCTGGAGCGGGAGCGCCATGCCACCGGGGCGACGTGGCCCGAGGTCATCCGCTCCCACCTCCCCGAGGCGAAGGCGGTGGCCGAGCTGCTCGACGACGCGGCATGGGCGACCGACGTGCCCGCCGTGGAGGCGCTGTGGCACGTCTGGTCCGGCCTGCCCCAGCTCACCGCCGTCGCCACCGACCCCGAGCGAGCCGCGGAGCGACAATCCTGGGCGTCGTTGTCGCAGGTGCTGGGCCGGTGGAACGACCGCAACCCAGGCGCCACCATCCGGGACTACCACCGCCTCCTCACCACCGAGGAGTTCGAGGCGGAGCCGCTGCTCTCGCACACGCCCGCAGGAGAGGACCGCGTCACCGTGACCACCCTGCACCAGGCGAAGGGCCTCGAGTTCGACACCGTGTTCGTCGCCGACGCCGTCGAGGGGACCTTTCCCGACCTGCGGGTGCGCGACTCGCTGCTTGGCGTGCGTCACCTTCTCCCCGGCGTACCCGAGGACTCCACCGCCTACCGGCGCTTCCGCCTCCAGGAGGAGAGGCGCCTCGCCTACACCGCCATGACCCGGGCCCGGCGGCGGGTGGTGTGGACGGCGACAGCGACCGGCTTTGAGGAAGGCGCCGGGGTGCCCTCACGCTTCCTCGCCCTCGTCGCCGGCACCTCCTCGGTCGAGGATGCCGCGACGCCCCCGCCGGGCCGCACCACGCCGGTCACGCCGCTCGAGGCCGAAGCCATGCTGCGCCGGCTGGCCGCCGACCCCGCCGCCGGGGGCGCGCACCGCGTCGCGGCGCTGTCGCTCCTCGCCGGCGGAGCCCGCTGGGGCCTGCGCTCGCCGTGGTCGTTCGCAGGGTTGCGGGAACGCGGTCCCGACGGCGGCCTGGTCGCCGAGCCGTTGCGCCTCTCCCCCACCCATGGCGAGGCGTACGAGGAGTGCCCCCGTAGCTACGCCCTGACCCGGCGGCTCGACATCGCGGCGCACCGCTCGCCACACGCCCGGTTGGGGACGCTGGTACACGCCGTCTTCGAGGTGGTGGAACGCGCCGCCATGGAGCGCGGCGAAGCGCACGCGACCCTGGAAGAAGCCGAGGCGGAACTGGAGCGCCGCTTCGACGAAGGCGAGCTGGACGGGGAACCCCACGCCCAAGCATGGCTGGAGCGCGCCCGCGAGTCCATCCGCAGCCTGTACGGGGCGGGGAGATGGCCGGGGAAGGGCCCGGCCGTCGCCCTGGAGCGGCGGATGTCACTCACCGTCGAAGGCACCGAGTGGGTGGGGAAGGCCGACCGTATCGAAGACCGCGGCGGGAAGCTGGCCGTGGTGGACCACAAGACCAGCGGCAGTCCCGTGGCCGTAGCCGAAGGGGAATCGTCGCTCCAGCTCGGCTTCTACATGCTCGGAGCCGCCGAGGACCCCGAGCTGGCGGCGGTGGGAAGACCTGCAGCGGCGGAGCTGTGGTACCCCTACGCCGGGCGCACCGCCCGCAAGGTCACGCTGCGGCCCTTCGACCCGGCCCGCCTCGACGAGGTGCGGGACCGCCTCGCCGGCATCACCCGCGGCATCCGAGCCGAGGACTGGACCGCGGTGCCGTCGCCCGGGTGTGAGCGCTGCCCCGTGCGCTCGCTGTGCCCGGCGAACCCCGAGGGGCGGGAGGGGTTTGTCGCGTGAGCCCGACGCCGACCCTCACCCCGGAGCAGGAGGCGATCGTCGCCCATCCTCCCGAGCCGCTGCGCGTCGCCGCCGGCGCCGGGACCGGCAAGACCACCACGATGGTCGCCCGGCTGGCGTCGGCCGTCGCCGCCGGCATCGAGCCCGAGGAGGCCCTTGGGATCACGTTCACCAACAAGGCCGCGGAGGAGCTGGCCGACCGGCTCCGGTCCGAGCTCCACGCCCTTGCCGTCGACGGCCGGGAGGTGGAGGTCACCACCTACCACGGCTTCGCCCACCGCCTCCTCCACGAGTTCGGCGGGTTCGCCGGGCTCGACACCGGCCTGGAGGTGATCGGCCCCGGCTACGTCCGCCAACTCCTCCACGAGGCGGTGGGGGCGGGGACCTACCGCCACCTCGACCTCACCAAGCTGGCGGTGCACGTCGACGATGCCGCCACTCTCGGAGCCCAGCTCGCCGGCAACCTCCTCGAACCGGAGGATCTCATCGCGGCGGCTCCCGGTGAGGGCGACGACGCGACCTGGGGCGCCCGCATCGAGCTGGCCGGGGCACTGGCTACCTACCGGGACTGCAAGCGCCGCCTAGGCGTGGTCGACTACGGCGACCTGATCGCCATGGCCCACCACCTCGTCACCGCGGTGCCGGAAGTGGCCCGCCGGGTGCGCAGCCGCTACCGGATGGTCGTCCTCGACGAGTACCAGGACACCGACCCGGCCCAGCGGGATCTTCTTCTCGCCATTTTCGGGGACGGTTTCCCCGTCACCGCCGTCGGCGACGAGGACCAGACGATCTACGAGTGGCGCGGCGCCTCCCTCGACAACTTCCGCAGCTTCCCTCGCCACTTCGCCACCGCCGGCGGCCCCGCCCCCACCCTGCCCCTGTCGCTCAACCGGCGCTCCGGCCCCCACATCCTCCACCTCGCCGACACGATCCGCACCGAGCTTCACGGTGCCCCGCCGCGGCACCCGCTGCGACCCGCCCCCGGCGCCGACGACCAGGTGGTCTGCGGCTGGTTCCGCACGTCTCACGACGAGGCCACCTGGATCGCCGGGGAGCTGCGCCGCCTCCACGACGAGGAGCAGGTGCCGTGGAGCGAGATGGCTGTGGTCTTCCGCAAGAACCGGCAGATGGCGCTCGTCCGCGACGCCCTCCACGACGCCGAGATCCCCTTCGAGGTGGCGTCGCTCGGAGGCCTCCTCGGCGTGCCCGAGGTGGCCGACGTACACGCCTGGCTGCGCATCCTCCACGACCCGGCCGACTCGGTGGCCCTGGCCCGCATCCTCCTCGGCTCCCGCTACCGCCTCGGCCTCGGTGACCTCGCCCCGCTCGCCCGCCACGCCCGCGCCGCCTCGCCAAACCGGGATGATCCCCTCGGGTTCCCGCTCCTCGAAGCGGTCGACCGCCTCGACGAGACGGCCGGCCTCTCCGACACGGCACGGCGCCGGCTCGCCGAGTTCCGCGACCTGTACCGCCGGCTCCTCGTCGACGCCCAGGCCACGACCCTCGTCGACCTGATCCAGCGCATCGTGGACGGCATCGACGGGTGGGCCGAGATCGAAGCCATGCCCGAGGTGGCAGCGCTCTCCGCCCGGCTCAACCTGTACCGCTTCCTCGACCTGGCCGAGGACTGGAGCCCCCTGGCGGGCCGGCCCTCCCTCGACGGCTTCCTCTCCTACCTCGAAGCCCTGGTCGCCGAGAACGCCGGCGACGAGCTGAGCACCGCACGGGTGAGCCAGGGCGAGGCGGTGACCCTGGTCACGGTGCACCGGGCCAAGGGACTGGAGTGGGACACCGTCGTGCTACCGGCTCTGGCCGAGGGCACGTTCCCGTCGTCCAGCCAGCGCTACGACGACCCGCTGCGCTCTCCGAGATGGCTGCCCCACGAGCTGCGCCTCGACGCCGCCACTGCCACGCCCCTGCCCGGGCCGGGCAAGGAGCGCGACGCGGCGCTGCGTGAGCGGCACCTGGCCCAGGAGCGGCGCACTGCCTACGTCGCCGTCACCCGGGCACGCACCCGGCTCCTCCTCAGCGGCGCCTACTGGTACGAGGGCAACAAGACGCCGAAGCGTCCGGGCGAGATCATCACATCGGCCCGCGAACTCCCCGGCACCGACGTGGGGTCATGGGTCGACGAGCCGGGAGACCGCCCCACCGACCATCCGGTACCCGCCGAGGCGCCCGACCCGCATTTCCCCGGTGGCTGGCGCGATGCCCTGCGCCGGGTGCTCGCCGAGCCCCATGCGCCCCGGATGGGCGCCGACGACGGGCAGGTCACCCGGGCGCTGGAGGACCTCCAGCTCGTGCTCGACGCCATGCCCGACCCGCTGCCGCCTGTCCCATCCTCGGCGGCGCCGGCGACATCGGTGACCGGGTTGATGACGCTGGCCGGGTGCCCGCGGCGCTTCTACTGGAGCGAGGTCGACAGGCTCCCCCGCCGCCCCTCGCCCTCGCTGGCCCGCGGCAGCGAGGTCCATCGCCGCATCCAGCTCCACAATCTCGGCGTGTTGAGCCTCGACCCGGAGCCCCCCCTGGAGCGGACCGAAGGTCAACGCGGTGCCGGTGGAGCGTCCCCGCCGGTCGGGGACCCGTACCAGGCGTTCCTCGGCTCCCGCTTCGCCGCCGAGCGGCCCATCCTCGTCGAGGCGCCGATCGACATCGACATCACCGGTGTCAGGGTGCGAGGCCGCATCGACGCCGTCTACTCGTCCCGCCCCGGCGCCTGGGAGATCGTCGACTACAAGTCCGGACGCCCTCCCGAGAACGGCGACACCGCAGCCGTCCAGCTCGAGGCCTACGCCGTCGCCGCCGCCGACGGCGCCGTCGCCCCGGAGCGGCCCGACGAGATCAGGGTGACCTTCGCCTATCTGGGGGGCGAGACGGTGGAAGAGCGCAGCGTGGTAGCCGACGAGGAATGGCTGGCGTCTGCCCGCCACCGGCTGGAGGCTCTCGCGGAGCAGGCAAAAGGCCCCGACTACCCCGCCACGCCCTCACCCGCCTGCCACCGCTGCGACTTTCTCGCCTTCTGCGAACCTGGCGCTGCATTCGCCAGATCTGCGCGCGACCGCTCAGTCAACGCCGACGAAGTGTTACCTTGTAGCACATGAGATCGATCGGCATCCGCGAACTCCGACAGGAGGCCAGCCGCTGGCTGCGGTTGGTGGCGAGCGGGGAGACCATCACGGTCACCGACCGCGGCCACCCGGTGGCCCTGCTCACCCCTGTGAGCACGCAGGGATGGGAGGCGATGGTCCAATCCGGGCGACTCACCGCACCGACCTTGTCCCTTGACGAGATCAAGCCTCTCCCCGGCGACGGCACCTCACGCATCAGTGAATCACTGGCTGAGCTCCGGCAGGACGAGCGTTGAGCGCGGCCTACCTCGACACATCGGCACTCGTCAAGCTCGTGGTGACCGAAAGCGAGACTGCCGCGCTGCGGCGATGGCTCAATGACCGCCCGGACCGGCGCGTGGCAACGAGCGCACTCGCCCGAACGGAGCTGGTACGGGCGGTAGCGAGGGCCGACGGGTCGCTTGTCGCCCACGCCCGACGCCTGCTCAGCGCGATCAGCGAGGTCGCCGTCGACCGGGTCACGCTCGATCATGCAGCTCTCATCTCTCTCTCCTCGGTGCGGTCATTGGACGCTATCCACCTCGCTTCGGCGTTGAGCCTTGGAGCCGATGTCGACGTCGTCGTCACCTACGACGAGAGAATGCGGGAAGCCGCAGACCTCGTCGGTCTGGCGACTGCCGCCCCTTCATAGCCGGAAGCAGGTAGAGCGCGTCCGCACACCGGGAACGCGTCTGCGTCACACCACCTTGCCATCGCGCACTTCCATGAGGATCGTCACCGGGCCTTCGTTGACCAGCGAGACCTTCATCATGGCGCCGAACTCGCCGGTGGCCACGGGGACGCCTGCGGCGGCGAGGCGGGCCACCAGGGCGTCGATCAGAGGAGCCGCAACGTCGGGTGGGGCGGCATCGGTGAAAGAGGGGCGTCGACCGCGACGGATGTCGCCGAGGAGGGTGAACTGGCTTACGACGAGCACGGCGCCGCCAATGTCGACCACAGACCGGTTCATCAGGCCGGCCTCGTCGGGGAAGATGCGCAGCCCGAGCAGCTTGGCGGCGAGGGCATCCACGTCCGCCGGGCCGTCGCCGTGGGCTACGCCCACCAGCACGAGCAGCCCGCGCTCGATCTCCCCTACGACGTGACCGCCCACCTCCACCGAGGCCGAGACGACTCGTTGGACGACGGCGCGCATCAGGCCGTCACCGGAGCGACGCTGCCATCTCGCCGTAGGCCTCGACGTACGCCGGGCGGGCCCGGGAGCCGGGCATGACGCCCACCACCTCGTCGACGCCGCGGTCGCGGTAGGCGGCGGCCCGCTCGGCGGCCTGGGCCACGGTCCCGACGATCCCGTTGCCCTCGATGTCACCCATCCATGCCAGGTGCGTCTTCGCCACCTCCATCGCCGCGGCAAGCTCGGCGTCCGTCCTCGCCACCACGACCGGCACCTGGATCGAGGTGCGCAACGTGCGCCCGGCGGCGGCCGCGGCCGCATCGGCGACGGCACGGGGCTCCTCGAGGCGATCGAGGAGGCGGGCCGGGCAGTTCCACACGTCTGCCAGCCTCCCCGTCAACTCCAGCATCCTGCGGCCGCCGGTACCGATGACGACGGGCGGGTGCGGCTGCTGCACCGGGCCGGGAACCACCTGCGCCTCGCGGACCACCACACCCTCGCCGTCGTGGTCGACCACCTCACCGTCGAGGAGGCGCAGCAGGACGCCGGCGTAGGCTTCGAAGTAGCGGACCCGCTGGGCCGGGGAGGGGAAGTCCCACCCGAACGCCTCGTATTCACCCTGGTGCCAGCCGGCACCGAGCCCCAGGTCGAGCCGGCCCGCCGAGGCGTGGTCGACGGTGGTGACCATCTTCGCCAGCACCCCGACGTTGCGGTAGGCGACGCAGTTGACCAGGTGGCCCAACCGGACCCGGTCTGTGATCCCGGCCACGTACGAGAGGGCCGTCCACGCCTCGAAGATGGGGCCTTCCGCCCCGCCGCCGTAGAGGTGGTCGGCCAGCCAGACCGCGTCGAGACCCACCTCCTCCGCCAGCCGGGCATCGGCGGCGAGATGCTCGAAACGGTCGGTGAACTGGGTGAGGGCGAGCCCGAACTTCACAGCGCCTCCTGTCGGCGGGAGCCGCGATGTTAGGTCGGCGCCGGTGGGCTCCCACGGCACACGAAACCCTGCAACCCGGTAGCGTGCGCCGGTGATGGCCGAGCCCCTGGTGCACGCACGCGAGCTGACGAAACGCTTCGGCGACTTCACCGCGGTCGACGCTGTCGACTTCGAAGTGAGACCCGGAGAGGCGTTCGGCTTTCTCGGCCCCAACGGGGCGGGCAAGAGTTCCACGATGCGGATGATCGGTGCGGTGTCCCCCGTCACCTCTGGCGAGTTGCGGGTCCTCGGGATGGACCCGGCCACCGACGGGCCCGCCATCCGGGGCCGTCTTGGGGTGGTACCCCAGGAGGACAACCTCGACAACGAGCTGCCCGTGGAGGAGAACCTGCTCATCTACGGCCGCTACTTCGACCTGCCCCGCAAGGTGCTGCGGCCCCGCATCGACGAGCTGCTCGACTTCGCTCAGCTCACCGAGCGGCGCAAGGCGAAGGTGGACTCGCTGTCGGGCGGCATGAAGCGTCGCCTCACCATCGCCCGGTCGCTCATCAACCGACCCGACCTGCTCATCCTCGACGAGCCCACCACCGGACTCGATCCGCAGGCCCGCCACGTCCTGTGGGACCGCCTCTACCGGCTCAAACAGCAGGGTGTCACCCTCATCATCACCACGCATTACATGGACGAGGCCGAACAGCTCTGCGATCGGTTGGTGGTGATGGACCGCGGCGCCATCGTCGCCGAGGGCAGCCCCCTCGCCCTCATCGCCGAGCACTCCACCCGCGAGGTCGTCGAGTTGCGCTTCCCCGTCGGCGTCCAGGAGACCGTCCTCGACCGCATCGAGGGCCTGGCAAAACGCACCGAGCCGCTCGCCGACAGGGTTCTCCTCTACACCGACGACGGGGACGCCACCGCGGGCGACGTCCACGCCCGCGGGCTGCGACCCGAGGCGGTCGTGGTGCGGCGCAGCACGCTCGAGGACGTGTTCCTGCGCCTCACCGGCCGCAGCCTCGTCGAGGAGTAACGCCGTGGCGCTCACCTCGTCCCTCCGCGTCTTCGAGGCCGCCGGCCGTGTCTACCGCCGCACCTTCCGCGGCAGCCTCATCTCGACGTTCCTCAACCCGGTGCTCTACCTGGCGGCGCTGGGCGCCGGTCTCGGGTCGCTCGTCGACTCCGGGTCCGGCTCGTCCCCCCTGCCCGGCGTGCCGTATCTGGCTTTCCTGGCACCCGGCCTCCTCGCCGCCGCGGCGATGCAGACCGGCGCCGGCGACGCCGCCTACCCGGTGATGGCGGGGATCAAATGGACGAAGACCTACCACGCCGTCCTCGCCACGCCGGTGGGAACCACCGACCTGGTGGCCGGGCACCTCGGCTGGGTCCTGGTGCGCGTGTCGATGACGGCGCTGGTCTTCGCCGGGGTGATGGCGGCGTTCGGAGCCGCCTCGGTGCCCCGCGCCCTGCTGGCGTGCCTTCCCGCCATCCTCACCGGGATCGCCGTCGGCGCAGCCGTCACCGCCTATACCGCCTCGCTGGAATCCGAGTTGGGTCTCGCCTACCTGTTCCGCTTCGGCGTCGTCCCCATGTTCCTGTTCTCCGGGACCTTCTTCCCGATCACCCAGCTACCCGGGTGGGTGCAACCTGTGGCGATGGTGACCCCGCTGTGGCACGGTGTGGAACTGGCCCGGGCCGCCGCGTTGGGCACCGCTCCGGCCTGGCCCGCCGCCGCCCACACCGCCTACCTCCTGACCTGGCTGACAGCGGGCGCTGCCCTGGCGGCCCGTCAGTTCCGCAGAAGGATGGTGAGGTGACGTCGCCGGCCCTCCTGGCGCGGATCGTCCCGCCGGCGGCGCTGGGGAGCGGGCGCGCCCTGCGGCTGGTCGAGCGCAACCTGATGGTGCACCGGCGGATGTGGGTGGTCTTCGCCTCCGGATTCTTCGAGCCGCTCTTCTACCTGTTCGCCGTCGGCGCCGGCATCGGCGTTCTGGTGGGAGACGTCGACATCGGCGGCGGCCGCACCGTGCCCTACGCCGAGTTCGTCGCCCCCGCGCTGCTGGCGGCTTCGGCCATGAACGGGGCCGTCTACGAGTCCACCTTCAACATCTTCTTCAAGCTCAAGTTCGACAAGACCTACGACGCGGTACTGGCCACCCCGCTGGCGCCCGGGGATGTGGCTGTGGGCGAGATCACCTACTCGCTGCTGCGGGGCGGCATCTACGCCACATCCTTCCTGGCGGTGATGCTGGTTCTGGGCCTGGTGCCATCACTGTGGGGGCTGCTGGCGGTGCCGGCGGCGTTGCTCATCGGCCTCGCCTTCGGCGCCTGCGGGATGGCGGCGACCACGTTCATGAAGTCGTGGCAGGACTTCGACCTGGTTTCGCTGGTGACCCTCCCGCTGTTCCTCTTCTCTGCCACCTTCTACCCGGTGTCGGTGTATCCGGAGTGGCTACAGGCCGTGGCCCGCCTCTCCCCGCTCTACCACGGGACCGAACTGATCCGCGGGCTGACTCTGGGGATGATCGGCTGGGACATGCTGGCCCACGTCGCCGTGCTGGTGGCGCTGGGCCTGGTGGGCGCCCTGGTCACGTCCCGTCGCATCGCCAAGCTGCTGTTGACGTGAAGGTACTAACTAAGTACTAAGTACTAAG
>CAZOGW010000067.1:0-797 GCA_964579415.1 uncultured Acidimicrobiaceae bacterium
GCCGGCCACCCCGGTGACGACCACCAGCACGCCGAGCGGGATGTCGACGTCGACGTCCCGAAGGTTGTGGGCGTCGGCGCCGCGCACTTCCAGGACGCCCACCGGGGTGCGTACCTCGGGTTTCAACGAGGCCCGGTCGTCGAGGTGGCGTCCGGTGAGGGTGCCGCTGGCCCGCAACTCGTCGACGGTGCCCTCGAAGACCACCTCGCCGCCGTCCTGCCCGGCGCCGGGGCCCAGGTCGACGGCGTGGTCGGCGATGGCGATCACCTCCGGCTTGTGCTCGACCACCAGCACCGTGTTGCCCTTGTCCCGCAGCCGTTCCAGGAGGTCGTTCATGCGCTGGATGTCGTGCGGGTGCAGGCCGACGGTGGGCTCGTCGAAGACGTAGGTGACGTCGGTCAGGGAGGAGCCGAGGTGGCGGATCATCCTGGTGCGCTGCGCCTCGCCACCCGACAGTGTGCCCGACGGGCGGTTGAGGCTGAGGTAGCCGAGCCCGATCTCGACGAAGGAGTCGAGGGTGTCGCCCAGGGTCCCCAGCAGCGGCGCCGCGGTGGGCAGGTCGAGGCCGCGGACCCACTCGGCGAGGTCGCTGATCTGCATGGCGGAGGCCTCGGCGATGTTGACCCCGGCGATCTTCGACGACCGGGCCGCCTCGTTGAGCCGGGTGCCGCCACAGTCGGGGCAGGTGGTGAAGGTCACCGCCCGCTCCACGAAGGCGCGGATGTGCGGCTGCAGGGCGTCGATGTCCTTGGAGAGGAACGACTTCTGGATCTTCGGGATCAGGCCCTCGTAGGTCA
>CAZOGW010000067.1:807-15124 GCA_964579415.1 uncultured Acidimicrobiaceae bacterium
CGGGCGGTGTACTCGCCGATCGGCTTGTCCGGGTCGAAGAATCCGGACTCGGCGATCATCCGGACGCTCCAACCGTCGGCGGTGTAACCGGGGATGGTGAACGGCCCCTCGTTGAGCGACTTGGTGTCGTCGTAGAGTTGGGTCAGGTCGATGTCGTTCACCGCACCCATGCCCTCGCACCGCGGACACATGCCGCCGTGATAGATGACATCCCGCACCGTGCGCCGCTCCCCGGCGCCCTTGTCGACACTCATCGAGCCGCTGGCCCGCCGCGTCGGGATGTTGAACGAGAAGGCGGTGGGTGGCCCGATGTGCGGATCGCCGAGGCGGCTGAACAGCAGGCGCAGCAAGGCGGCGGCGTCGGTGGCGGTACCCACCGTGGACCGCACGTTGGCGCCCATCCGCTCCTGGTCGACGATGATCGCCGTGGTGAGGCCTTCCAGCGTGTCTACCTCGGGCCGCTCCAGCGACGGCATGAAGCCCTGCACGAAGGCGCTGTAGGTCTCGTTGATCATCCGTTGCGACTCGGCGGCGATGGTGTCGAAGACGAGCGAGCTCTTCCCCGAGCCGGAGACACCGGTGAACACCGTCAGCCGCCGCTTGGGGATGGCGATGGTGACGTCGCGGAGGTTGTTCTCGCGGGCGCCGGTGACGCGGATGTAGTCGTGACTGTCGGCGATGTGTGTGGTCATTGGTGCCGGCGGTGAGCGGATCAGCCCTGCTCGATGCGGATCAGGTTGCCTGCGGGATCGCGCAGCGCCGCGTCGCGGACACCCCAGAACTGCTCGGCGGGCTCGGATACCACTTCGACGCCAGGGGCGGAGGCTGCCTTCTCAAAGGTGGCCTCGAGGTCCCCGGTGCGGAAGAAGGCGGAGCCCAGCTCACCCTTGGCGAGCAGGGCGGCGATGGTGTCCCCGTCCTCCTGGGAGCGGCCGGCATGCGGCTGGGACAGCACGATCTGGATCTCGGGCTGGCTCTCGGTGGCGAGGGTGATCCAGCGGAAGCCGTCGTTGGCGACCTCGTTGGTCACCGTCAGGCCCAGGGTGTCCCGGTAGAAGCCGAGGGCGGCGTCGGGATCGTCGACGATGATGTGCACGGTGCTGAGTGAGACTGTCATGGCGGACACCCTAAGGGAGACCTGAGAAGGATGCTTCTCCGAAACTGCTCGATTCGGAACGCTTCCGCCGGGCGCTCTTGCGAGGCCGGGTGAGCACCATGGTCTGGCAGCCGGGCAGGACGGCCATCCCGTCGTGGTTGCGGGCCCGGTAGGCGCTCGGGGTCTCTCCCACCAGTTGGGTGAAGCGGGTGGAGAACGAGCCGAGGCTGGTGCAGCCGACGGTGAAGCAGACCTCGGTGACGCTCATGTCGCCGCGGCGCAGCAGCGCCTTGGCCCGCTCGATGCGCCGTGTCATCAGGTACGAGTAGGGCGTCTCGGAGTACGCCTCACGGAAGCGGCGGCTGAAGTGGGCGGTGGACATCGCCGCGGTGCGCGCCAGGGAGGGGACGTCGAGCGGCGCGGCGAACTCGCGGTCCATGCGGTCCCGTGCCTTGCGCAGCAGCCGCAGCTCTTCGAGGTCGGCCTTCATCCTCACCATTGTGCACTCCATCCGCCGCAAGCGGGAGCCCCGGCGTCAGGCAGGGCGCGGCGAAGGGAGCGGCGCCCCGGACCCAGGCATGACCTGGTGCGCCGGCTCAGGCCGCGGGGCGGGCCTGCGCCGTCGACGGCATCCGGTCGGCGTCCGGACCGCGCCTCAGCACGTATATCGGGTGGGCCAGCTTCCACTCGCGGTCACCCCAGGTGGTGAGCATGGCGACCGTCTCCCACCCTGCGGCCCGCAGCCGCTTCAGCTCGGCGTCGGCCTTGCTCGGCTTGGAGAAGTCGACGGTGGTGTACTCCGAACGTTCCATCTCCACCTCCGGAGAGTCTTCCTGGGCCCAGTGTCTCTCCGCGACCCTCCCGGTGTCAGGGCACAAGGTCCCGATCCGGCGCGGCGGGCGGGGGACCTCCCGGCGCCGGCGGCCGGAGTCGAGGCGGATGGCCTGGTGCATGGGTGTTGCGCGAGAATCGACACCATGCTGGAAGCCGAGAGTGTCGGAATCTCGATCGTGCCCGCCAACCAGGCCGCCTGTGATGAGCTCCAGCTGATCTTCGGCACTCGCGGGACCGGGCACAGGTGCCAATGCCAGCGCTACAAGCTCCAGCCGGGGGAGTCGTTCGGATCGTTCCCCGTCGAGGAGCGAGCGTTCCGGCTCCGTGAGCAGACCGATTGCGGGTATCCGGACTCGGAGGCGACGAGCGGCCTCGTCGCCTACCTGGATGGTGAGCCGGTGGGTTGGTGTGCGGTGGAGCCACGTCCGGAGTTCACCGGACTGGTGCGGGTCTACCGGGTCCCCTGGGAGGGTCGCGCCGAGGACAGGTCCGATGACGGCGTGTGGGCGGTGACCTGCTTCTTCACCCGGGCCGGTTTCCGCAAGCGTGGAGTCTCCCGGGCGCTGGCGATCGCCGCCGTCGGTTTCGCCCGCACCAGGGGCGCCCGTGCCATCGAGGGCTACCCGATCACCACGACGAACGTGATCGCCGAGGAACTCCACGTCGGCACCGAGGCCACCTTCCGCGCCGCCGGTTTCGCCGAGGTGAGCAGGCCCTCCAAGCGCAGGGTCGTGATGCGCATCGACTTCTAGCCGACGGCGACCGGTGGTCAGGAAGGGTCGCCCCGACCGGCTGCGGCGGCCGCCGCCCGGTACACTCCGACGCAACGACTCGGGGGTGTGCGTGATCGTTGAGGCCGGCTGGCTGAGGGCGCTCGACAGCGGGGACGTCGCCGATCCGGCCATCCTGGGCGGCAAAGGGGCGTCGCTGGCGCGGCTGGTGTCGTTGGGGTATCGAGTGCCTCCCGGTTTCGTGATCACCACGGACGCCTTCCTCGCCGTGATGCGACACCTGGGCGTCGATGATGCCTACCACGGGCTCACCGCGGCGCTGGCCCGCGGCGAAGCGAGATACGACTTGGCCGAGGAGCTCGGTGCCGCCGTCGCCGGGTCGCCCCTGCCCGAGGCGCTCCTTCATGCGGTGGCAGACGAAGCAACCCGCCTGGTGCCAGGGACCGGCGGGGAAGACGGGCTCATCGTCCGCTCGTCGGCGACGATGGAGGACTCATCGGCGTCGTCGTTCGCAGGGATCTTCGAGTCGATCACCGTCGCCGACACCGCCGCCACCGAAGCAGCGGTGCGTCGGGTCTGGAGTTCGGCGTTCTCGCGGCGTGCCCTCGTCTACGCCCTGGAGAGGGACGCCCGCTCTCGCCCCTCGATGGCGGTCGTCGTGCAACGATTCCTGGCCGCCACCCGCTCAGGGGTGATGTTCACCACGTTCGACGGGAGCACACTGGTCGAACACGTCGAGGGCGGGTGCGAGAAGCTGGTTCTCGGAGAGGTCATCCCGGACCGGATGACCATCGATCGCTCCACGCGAAGCATCCGGGGGGACACCACCGGCCTCTCCGGCAGCCACGTGGCAACGCTGCATCGGTTGGCGGAAAGGCTCGAACGGGACTTCGGTGGGCCGCAGGACGTGGAGTGGGTGATCCGGGACGGGAAGGTCCACGTGGTGCAGACGCGGCCCATCACCGCTTCCTCGACGGCGCCCGCGGTTGCGACCTCCGATCGTGCCGTGCTCACCGGTGTCGGCGCCAGCGCCGGTACCGGCTCGGGGGCCACCCATCTCGTCTTCAATATCGACCAGGCTCTGGCGCTGCAGAGCGGTTCGGTGCTGGTGACGCCGATGACCAACCCGGACATGGTGGTGGCGATGCGCTCCTCTGCCGGCATCGTCACCGACGTCGGCGGCGTGATCTGCCACGCCGCCATCGTGTCACGCGAGCTGGGGCTTCCCTGCGTGGTGGGGACCGAGACCGCCACCACCACGCTCCTGGCGGGACAGGTGGTCACCGTGGACGGTTCGGCGGGAGCGGTGTACGACGGATACGTCGACAACGGCGGCTCCGCTCCGGCGCCTCCCGCCGGATGGCAGGACGTGTGGGCGGCGGGGCACGCCGGAGCCGGCATCCCCCTCGTTTCCGGCGTCGCCGCCCTGGAGGCGGCACCACCCGGCACCGAGGTGCTGGCTCTGGTTCCCGACGTCGACCTACGCAGCACGGACCGTGGCTTGTGGAACGATCTGGAGAGCCTGGCACCCGACGACCTGGCGACCCTCGCCGCGAACTACGTGGTGAGGGTGCAGGAGGCGCTCGCCGCCGCAGGGGTGGGGAGCGTCCACCTCGTCGACGAAGGCCTCCCCGCCGGGATGCTGCAAGGCGCCGTCGATGCCGCCGGAGACGAGCGCATCACCGTGATGGCCCGGTCCGGGGCCACTCCGCTGGTGGAGGCGCTGGTGACCCCGGCCCTCGATTCCCGGCAGGCCCTACCCCCGGTCGCTGCCGCCGTGGATGCCGCCACCGATACCGAGAAGTTCTTCGGCCACAGACCCACCAGTCGTCGCAGCACCATGCCCGCCTCTCACCGGCGGGAAGGCTGGTGGCGGCTCCTCCCCGAGTACGGGCGGTTCCACCAGGAGTCCGGCACCGTTTCCATGAGCGGCGAGTACGACTGGCTCGAGATCCGGCCCGAGCTGGTCATCTCCCCGCTCCTCAAGTCCCTGGTGCAGCCGGGCTTCGAGATGGTGCCTCGGTGCATGGGGTTCCCTCACCTGCCTCCCCTGCACGTGAAGTGGATCCGGTGCCGGTACCACTTCCGCTCCGACGCCTTCGCAGCCGTCTGGGAGGCGATCGTGAGGGCGACCTGGGACCCGGACTACATGGCCGACATGAACCGTCGGGTCCGCCGATCCTACGACCAACTCGGCGAGGTGCTCGCCCTGTTTCCCGGCGACGAGCAAGGGCTGCAGCGGCTCACCGGCACGCAGATGGTGGCCCTGATCACGTCGTGGTGGCCTCGCTGGGTGGAGTTCTTCGCCCTGTGCTGGTTCATCCAGGCCCAGGGGGACGACATCTTGTACCCGTTCATCGACGAGACGGTGAAGGCGAACCTGGAGGCGATCGGGAACTCCCGGGACGTTGCCTGGCCCGGCGCCGCCGACCTGGTGGCGCCGACCACTCCGGTGCTCAGCGGTGAGTACATGGCGAGCATGGGACGGCTGCGGGACGAGATGCTGCGCCTCGGGTTGGCGACCGTCGAGGCCGCCCTCGATGCCATCGGGCGCGGCGATGCCCCCGCCTTGTCGGACATGGTCGGTCGGCACCTCGCCGAGTGGCACTGGATGCGCGACCGGGACCTGGTGTTCGAGCCGTGGGACACTCCGCAGCGCGTTCTGGGCACCGCACTGCGCACCGGCGCCCACTCGGTGGTCGACTACGACGAGAACCTGCGGCGCAACCTGATGGCATTGGGATTCCACGGCGACCTGGCGGCCGCCTGCGGACGCCGGCAGGAGTTGGTGTTCGCGGTGCGCAACCTGCACGACCTCAACGTCGAGCGCGAGAACCATCACGTCCTGTGGCTCAAGTACTCCTACCCGCTACGCAGGGTCTTCCTCGAGATGGAGAGGCGGCTGGTGGCCGGCGGCGCCATCGGTCCCGGCGACATATGGTTCTTCCAGGCCCCGGAACTCATCGACATCGCCGGCGCCCTCCCGGCGATGCCCGCCGCCGCCCTCGTGGAGCGGGCGCGCAACAGGCGGCATGGGTTCGAACTGGAAGCCAGGCTCGTCGACGCATCGGGCACGCCGCCCATCGACGAAGACGACTACTACTGACTCCGAGGCGGCGGTGGGAACGGGTGGTCGTGTGACCCGGCGGCGTCGCCGGGCGGCGGTAGCAGCGTCACCCGTCCCTCGGTGCCCTCCACATGCACGCTGACGGCGCCGCCCAGCAACGCCACCGCATCGCGGACACCGACGACGGCCGGGATGCCCATCTCGCGAGCGAGGATGGTCGCATGCTGCAACAGCCCGCCCTCCTCGACGACGACTGCCGAGGCCCTGGCCAAGGCTGGGGCGAGGTAGGGGTGCAGCACCCGCACCACCAGCACAGAACCCGGAACCAGCCCGGCGACATCGCCGTCGTCCCTGAGCACGAAGGCGTTCCCGGTCACCGTGCCGGGTGACGCGCCGGTCCCGTGGAGGACGGCGGCAGCCGGTGGGGAGGAGGGGGGCGGTGCGACGCGCTCGGCCCGCGCCTCCGTCTCGCCGAAGATGGCGCCGAGCCGGTTGAGGTCGATTCCCGCCTTCGTCAGGTACTCGGTCCCGGAGAGATAGGCGGCGATGCGCTCGTCGAGCACCGCGGCCGAAGGGATCCCCGAAGCCAGTTCCGAGCGTTCGGCGAAGAGCAGCCGCCACGGCGCCACACCGTTCTCGTCGCCCAGTGCCGCCAGCAGCGGCACCGCACCGTGGTGGAAGGCACGACGCTGCAGCCAGATCTGGCGGTCCATGTGCTCGATCCAGCGGACTGCGACCTGGTGCGCCGTGTTGGCGGCACCGTCGGGACAGGCCGTGACCGGATGCCAGTCCACTGTGCCGTCGCGCCGGGTCGGGGAGGGTACGAGGGTCGCCATGGCCGTCACGGTGTAGCGAGGGCTGTCGAACCCGGGCGCCTCCCACGCCACCGGCCCGAACCCGGAGTGGTCCCGGCAGAACGATCCCACCACGTCCGCCACGTCGTCGTCGACCCGCGGCCAGGTGTCTCGCAGCGCCGCCGGCTGCCATTCCCTGGCGGCGCACCAGGATGCCAACCGCCGGAGGTTGGTGGCGAGGATCGCCCCCGGGCTGGGAGGCTCGGGTACCGGGACGCGGTCGCCGGCGGCCTGGGCAAGGAGACCGGGAACGATCCTGGTCAGCACCGGATAGGGCATCACCGCCGCCACCGCCTCCAGTAGGCGCGTCAGAGCAACCGCCGGTTCGGCACCGCCGCCGCGGGCGGCCTCCACCGCGAACGTCAAAGCCCGGCATCGCTCGGCCCGCCGGCCCTCCAGGGCGGCCAGGAATGCGCCACTCGGGTCCGCCGGGAAGGCGTCACGCAGGGAAGCAACGCCGGCGGGGTCGATGTGCAGGTCCCCAGCGGCGTCGAGGTGGGCTGGGAACCTGCCCGCAGGAAAGGCATCGGCCAGCCCGACCAGGGCGGCGGCGCTCCACAGCTCGTCGAAGACCGATCGCTGCAGCGGGAGCCCGACGAGGCGGCGCCGTACCAGGCTCGACGGAACGCCGCTCAGTCGACGCCTCCCTCGATCGCCTCCCGTTCCCGCATCTCCAACTCCGCCAGGCGCGGGAAGGCGCCGCGCAGGGCGGTGAGCCTTTCCTCGGGGCCGAGGGCGGTCATCCCGAGGCGGACCGGGTCCAGCGGATCGAAGGCGACCAGGTCGATGTCCACCGGATCGAAGACCGCATCGGGGTGTTGCACCACGACCAGGACGCGGGTGGCGCCGCCGGCGAGGGCACCGTCGGGCACGGCGATGCGGTACACGCCGGGAACCAGCGTGGCGTCGACCTCCTCCAGCGCCGGCGGAGCCAGGGCCACCGGGGCGCCATCGTCGTCGCGCACGTAGGCGATGCGGGCCTGGGCGAGGTCGAGTCCGGCGGCGCCCGTCCCGCCGGCGCTGCGGGCGTACACCAGCAGTTCCCGGCCCACCGAGTCCCGCCGGATGGTGTAGCTGTGGAACGGCATCAGTTGCCACCCCCACGTTCGTCGATGAAGTCGGTGAGCCGCTTCTCCCGGTCCATGCCGGCTTCGAACTCCATCTCCGTGAACCGGGGCAGGGCGCGCCGCAGGAACTCGTGGCGCTTGCGGTCCCCGAGCTGCGTCATACCGATGCACGATTCGTCGAGGGGGTCGTAGGCGACCAGTTCGAGCTCGACCGGCCCGACGACGGCATCGTCGAAACGCACCAGCACGATGGCGTGGGCGGCCCCCGGGGCGAGCAACTCGTCGGGCAGTGGCAGCCGGTACACGCCGGTGGCGAGATCGGAATCCACCTCGACGAGGCCGTCGAGGGGCACGGAAACGGCACCGCCGCCCTCGCGCACGTAGGCGGCGGATGCCCCCGGCGAAGCGGGCGAGAGGCCGGCCTTTCCCCTGCCCGTCCCGTCGTGGGCGAACACCAAGATCGTCCGATCCGTCGAACCCCATCGCACGGTGTGCGACATGTGCTCGGGCATGCAGACCTCCCTCGACCGCATTGCAGACTGTAGTGAACCGAGCAACCTCGCCGCCTTGCCGGCTCGGGGTCGCGCCACCCTCCGGGGGTAGTGTTGCCGGGATGAATGCGGGGTCGTTGTCGCCTCTCAGGACGGCTGTAGCCGGATGACCGCGCTGGCCGAGCTGTGCGCCGATCTGTCGCGCGTCTTCCCATCGGAACGGACCAGGCGGGCCGCCGACCGGTTCCTGTCGCTGGCCGACCCGGCGCAGGCGCTGGCCCGTTCGTTCCGCTACCTGGTGTGGCAGCGAACCCTGGGTATCGCCCTGGGACACCTCTCCGCCGCCGGCGCCGATCTCGATGCACTCGCCATCCCCACCGCCACCTACGCCGCCGCCTTCCCCCGGGGCTACCGCTCACCGTGGCCGGCGCTGCCGGCGGATGCTCCCGTCACGGCACGGGTGCTCCACGACCTGCTGCGGCGGCACAAGCGACTCCTCGCCGAGCCGGTGGCGTACCTGTGCGGCGACGGTGTCGACCGGTTCGCTCTCGTCTCGGGACGCGCCTACGAAGTCCGCTACCCGCACTACGTCGAGCGCGCCGAGTTCGACACCGACCTCGTCGCCCCCGACATGGAAGGTGCCACCGCCATCGCCGCATCGCTCCGCCGCCACGGCTTCGATCTCGACACGATCGCGGTTCGCCGCCTCGGCCGGGACCCGGACGCCGTCGTCGGGCTGCGGGCCCGGGTCGAGGGCCATGTCGTCTCGGTGGGGATCCTGGTGGGCGGCTACCACCGCCTTCGCGGCGACATCGCCGGGCGGGCTGAGCTACTCGCCTGGCGGGCCGGCAAGGTCCCGGTGGCACGTCCCGAGGACCTGCTGGTGATGCTGGCCGCCCGCGCCCACCGCAAGAGCCAATTCGCCCTGGTCAACGTCAACGACGCCGCCGTCATCCTCGACGGCGACGCCGGCGCCGTCGACTGGGACTCGGTGGCGTCGGGGGCGCTCGCGGCCGGGCTCGCTCCCACCCTGGCCGTGCTGCTGGATCGCGCCGACCGACTCCTCCCCGCGCCGCTGGCGCCGCCGGAAGTGGTCCGCCGGTTGACAGCCGGCACCCGCCACCGTACCGGCGCCTCGCTGGCGGGAGCTGTGGCCGAGGCAGACCTCCGCCTCCCCGAGTCGAGTGCCGGCACCGGGAGGGACCGGCGCAGACCGCAACGCCGTCCCGACGCCACTGCCGTCCTCACACGCACCGAGAAGGCACGCAAGCGGGTGTGGCTCGCCCTGACCGCATCCACCGGGCTCGGGAAGCTGCGTATCGCCGCAGCGATCCGTCTGCAGCGCCATGTCCTCCGCTACCAGATGCGCCGGGCACGCTCACCGGCGCCACGGAACTGGACCGACGGGGCGCTGGTCCGGTTGCGGACACGGTGCGGGACCTTGTGTGAGGTCTCACCCTCGCTGGCCGGTGGCGCCGGCTGCCTCGGCACGCTCGGAGCCTGGAAGGGCCCGGATACGGTCGCCGACGACCTGCAGAGGGCTGCCGTCTGCCTGATCCCCGAGGCGGCCGGGCACACCTGTGCCGACTACCACTTCGACCTGACCCATCTCCGATAAGGGTCCCGGTCCTCGCCCTGTTTCACCAAGGCCTCACGACCGCTGCATGGACGTCGCCGCACACGATGACAGCACCGATGTCCTCGTCCGCAAGGATCTGCGCCACGTCCTGGGCCGTGGTATCGGTATCGACGATTCGTGGGTTCGGTGTCATCACATCGCGGGCAACTGCCATCATTTCCTCCTTCGAAGCCTCGACCGGGTGTTACCCACGTGGCGCGGTATGTAACCCCTGAGGGCCTTGTCCGTGGTGATGTCCGGCAATGGACGTCCGGCCGGCACGCCACAACAGCGTGGCGAACTCTGATTCGGGTAGATGAGTCTCCATGCCGAGAGTCGTCTCAACTCACGGGTTCCCCACGGAGCCCGCCGGCGCACGAGACCAGACAGCGGAGGACCACGAATGACGACCCCGACAGGCAGCGCAAGCAGCCACCTCCCCGGCAAGCCACCCGTCGTCGACCTGGCCACATGGCAGGCGGCGCGCGACGAGCTGCTGGTACGGGAGAAGGCGCACACCCGCGAAGGCGACGCCATCGCCGCGGCCCGGCGGCGGCTGCCGATGGTCGAGCTCGAAGGCGCCGTCGAAGTCATCGGCGTTGACGGGCCGGTACGGTTCGTCGACCTGTTCCAGGGTCGCGACGAGCTGGTGGCCTACCAGCACATGTGGCACGACGGCGCGCCGTTCCAGGGGCAGTGCGAGGGCTGCACGACGACGGCCTGGCAAATGAAGGACGCGGTCTACCTCAACGCCCGGGGCGTTGCGTTCGCCGTCTTGACCACGGGCCCCTGGGACGAGGTGGCCCCCTACGTCGAGTTCATGGGCTACACCGAGCCGTGGTATTCGGTGCGGGGCGTGGAGGCGCCGGTCGGCGGGGGAATGGGCCACATCGTCTGTTTCCTGCGCGAGGGCGACCGCGTGTTCCTCACCTATTCCACGACCGGCCGTGGCAACGAGCCGATCAACGGGTCCTTCGCCCTGCTCGACATGACGCCCTACGGCCGTGGCGAGGTGTGGGAGGACAACCCTGAAGGTTGGCCCGAGGGCCGCCCGGCCTGCTGGTACTGGCGCTCGGACGCCCACGGAGTCGCCACCTGGGGCCCGACCAGCCGACCCGTGCCGCAGTGGACCCGCCCCGGCGCCACTCCCGTGGAGACCCTCGGCCGCCAGGACCACCACCACTGACCTGAGGTTCCGTCGGGCCAGCCGGGCGCGGTGCCCGGATCGGGTGGCCGGTCGAGCGTCTGATCGAAGACGGCTCGGCGAGGTGGGCGTCGAGTTCGGCCTACTGCGCTGCCGGGACGGCTGTGCTGCGGCGATAGACGGCGAGCGCCAGGGTGTAGGAGACGACCAGGATGCCCCCGGCCCACGCCAGGGCGACCCAAATGTCGGGGCCCGGGGTGCCTTCGGTCAGCAACGAGCGCATGGTTTCGATGATCGGTGTCATCGGTTGGTTCTCGGCGAAGCCTCTCAGCAGTGGGGTCATGGAGTCGGTGGGGACGAATGAGGGGCTGATGAAGATCAGCAGCAACAGGATGTAGCTGAAGGCACCGGCACCTTCGGCTGTCTTTGCCAGCAGGCCGAAGAGCATGGCCAGCCAGGTGGTGGCCAGGGTGAACAGGATCAGCAGGGCGCAGAACCAGAGCCAGGCGGCGGTGCCGGCGGCTGGGCGGAACCCGACGAGGAGCGCCACCATGACCACCAGCGAGCAGGAGAAGAGGTTGGAAAGCGCCGACGACAGCGCCTGCCCACTGAGGACCGACGAGGGCGCCACCGGCATGGTCCGGAAACGGCCGATGATGCCCTTCTGGAGATCGTTACTGAGGCGCAACGCGGCGTAGGCGATGCCGCTCGCCACCGTCATGAGGACGATCCCGGGGGTGATGAAGTCGATGTACGCGGTCGAGCCGGTCTGTTCCCCGAGTGCGCCGCCGAAAACGTAGACGAACAACAACAACAGGGCGATCGGAGTCAAGACGACGGTGATGATCGTGTCGAGGCTGCGCGTGGTGTGACGGAGGCTTCGTTTCGTCATGCTCCAGGTGTCAGTGACGGCTTGCATGTCGGACCTCCTCCCTGTCTTCGAGGACCTTGAAGAACACGTCGTCCAGGGTCGGGATCCGCCTGGAGAACCCGGTGGGCTCGATCCCGCTGTCCTTGAGCCGGATGAAGATGTCTGCCACTTCGGTCACCGAGCCGGTGGTGCCCACCATCAGCTTCGAGTCCGCCCGGCTGGCCTCGTGCTGCTCGCCGAGTGCTGTTTGCGCCGCCAGCAGTTGCTCTTCGTCGTCGAAGTCCAGCTCGATGAGCCCGGTCGGCGCCGTTGCCTTCAGCTCGTCCGGTGTGCCGCCGGCCACGATCCTGCCGCCGTGGAGGATGGCGATGTGGTCGGCGAGACGGTCCGCCTCCTCCAGGTACTGGGTGGTCAGGAAGACCGTGGTCCCGTTGTCGACCAGTTGCCGGATGGTCAGCCACATGTCGGCTCGACTCTGGGGGTCGAGCCCGGTCGTGGGCTCGTCGAAGAAGATGACCGGTGAGTCGCCCACCAGGCTCATGGCGATGTCGAGCCGGCGCCGCATCCCGCCCGAGAAGGTGTGCAGGCGCCGGTCGGCAGCCTCGTTGAGGTCGAACTTGTCGAGCAGATCAGCCGCGGCCTGCCCGGGATCGGCGATGTGGCGCAGTTCGCCCATCAGCACCAGGTTCTCCCGGGCGGTGAGCATGTGGTCCACCGCGGCGAACTGTCCGGTCAGGCTGATCTGCTCGCGGACCTTGGAGGGTTGCGTCGCCACGTCGAACCCGGCGACGCTCGCCGTGCCGCCGTCGGGCTTGATCAACGTGGTCAGGATGTTGATCGTGGTCGTCTTGCCCGAGCCGTTGGCTCCGAGCAGGGCGAAGACGGTGCCCTGCCCGACTGCGAACGACACGTCGTGGAGCACCGGTACTCCCTTGTATCCCTTCGCCAGGTTCCTCACCTCGATGGCGTTGGTGTCGCTGTCCATGGTTCTCAGGTCTCTCCGTGCCGGTCCGGAACCGGCGAGCGTGCGATCGACACGTCGCCGAACGAGGTTCGGGCGCGGACCTGGACGGTCTCGGCTGACGGATCCGGGTCGTCGGTAGCGGTGAGGTGGTTATGGACCCGCCCGAACTTGGTGGTGGCGTCGATCCAGGCCGCGGTGCCCTCCCTGATCCCGATCTGCAGCCCGCCGGAAGCGGTCTCGATGGTCACCGAGCCGCGGGCCACCTGGCCGAGCCGGATGGAGCCGTTGGCGGTCTTCACAGTGACGTCGCCGCCGGCGTCCTCGATGGTGACGTCACCGTTGGCCGACTTGACCTTCATGCCGCCTGCGACACGGCCGATCCATGTCCTGCCGTTGAGGTTCCTGACATCGGCGTCGCCGGTGACGGCGCCGACGGCGATATCGCCGGCAGCGACGATCTCGGCCCTGCCCGATGCCTCCTCGACCGTGACGTGTCCGGCGCCGGTACGCACCCGCAGCGACCCTGTCTGGTCGAGCCGGACGTTGCCGACGCCTGTCCTCACCTCGACGTCGCCGAGACGGCCATCGCACCGGAGGTCGGCGATGCCCACGTCGGCTCGCAGAGAGGATCGCTCTGGGAGCTCGACGGTCACTTCGACGGAGCCGCGCCCCTTCCACCCGATCACGGGCGCCGCGATCCCGCCGGACTTCGTCTGCTTGATGAAGAGGGTCCCGTTGGTCAGGTCGACGCCGGTCTTCGCCGCTGCCTCGACGTCGTCGGGCCGGTCCTGATCGCTCGGCTTCACCGACACCACAGTGTCGGTGCGGTCACCGGCGATGACGTGCACCGCGCCCTGGCTCAGCTCGATCGACACGACGATGGGCTGGCTGGTCTCGAATGTCGCCATGTGCGCTCCCGATCCGTGTCGCTGATGGCGGGTCGTGGTGGTCACTGGACCCATCCGGTGTATCTCTGGCTGCCTTTGGAGCTGCGCCGTGACCGCTGTGCGCGGGTGTCGTCGACGGCGACCGCCGCCGCACGGACCAGCCAAGTGTTCAGCGACAGCCCCTCGCGCCGCGCCGCCTCCTCGATCTTCGCCTTCAGCGCTTCCGGGAGCCGGAGGTTGAGCCGGGACGTGGCTCCCTCGTCCTCACCGCTCGGGATGACGGCAGGCGGAGGGGCGCTCCCGGAGGCGGCGCCGTCGCCGGTCTCGTAGACCGGCAGGGACACGACGAAGTCGGGGTCGCTGCCGCGCAGGCGGACCTCCACCGCCCCCGGCGCCAGCTCCCGCGTGATCTCATCGGCAGCTGCGGAGAGCGCTTCGAGCAGAACGAGGCGCACCGCCGCTTCCAGCCCAGCGGCGAGCCTCTCGGCGGCTGCTCTGTTCTCGGGTCCACCCGAATCGGCAGCGGCCATCAACTGCTCGCGCAGCGTTGTCACGTACATCGCGAGGTTCATCGTGTGCCATTATGACACCATATTGGCATCAGATCAAGTGCCAAAGTTGCACCGCAGAAGCACCGGGGGATGGAAGCGGCGCCCGGCGGGCGGGTCGATGGCGCTGTGGATCTCGCCCGGC
>CAZOGW010000067.1:15224-16497 GCA_964579415.1 uncultured Acidimicrobiaceae bacterium
CCCGGCGACTTGACGTGCGCCATCAGCCGTGTTCGAGTGCGATGGTGCGAAGCTCGCGAGTCCGCTGCGCACCTTGTGGATGTCGTCCAAGGCTCGCCTCGTACGAAGGGCTGATGTGGATTCTCTGATCGACCGGGGCCAGTACGCCGGCCTGGCCGACTGCATCTACCTCAACCAGGCTTCCTTGGGACTGATACCGCGTACTTCTGTCGAAGCGAGCACCCGTTTCCTGACAGACGTCGCCCAGTACGGCAATCTTCGACTGTCGGACGATGCCGAGGCGGAGATCCTCGAAGCCCTGCGAACCGTGGCTGCTGCTCTGCTCGGCGCGCCCGTTAGCTCCATCGCCATACTGGGTGGGGCAAGCGAGGGTCTGGGTCAGCTCGCCGGGCTGCTGTCGAGCGCGGACGGCGAAGTGATCCTGGTCCCGAGCGACTTCCCCAGCGTGACCTACCCATGGCTGGCAGCCCGCGAGCGACTCGGGATGCGGATCCGCTGGGTTCCCGACGACCCGGACGTGAACCTGACGCAAGCGCTCGTGGACGCGATAGGCGAGCGCACCTCGGTCGTCTGTGTGAGTGCCGTGCAGTTCTCGACCGGCACGCAGGTAGACGTTGCCGCCTTGGTCGAGCGTGCCCGGGGCGGCGGAGTCCCGGTGATCGTCGATGCGACTCAGATGGCGGGGGCGGCACCGGTCACGATGTCGGGTTGGGGCGCCGACGCCGTGGTGTCCAGCGGGTACAAGTGGCTGTCGGCGCCCGGTGGCGTCGCCCTGCTCGGGCTGACCGAGGAGATCGCTGCGGAGATCCCCCCGATCGTCGGATGGATGGGTAGCTCCACGCCCTTCGACTTCCGGCCGCAGGAGCTCTCGCTCGCGTCCGGAGCACGCCGGTTCCAGCTCTCCACCATGTCGTACAGCGCGGCGATGGCGCTGCGCACGTCCATCGACCTGCTGGCAGGAATCGGTGTCGGCTTGATCCAGGCACATGCCAGAGGGCTGGCCGGCGAGCTCGTGGAACGTGTCGCACCTCTCGGCTGGAGACCCTACCGGGCGCTCGACGACGTGTCTGCCAGTGGGCACATCGTCTCGTTGCGACACCCGACGCAAGACGCCGCGCACGTCCAGGCGCTACTGGCCGATGAGCACAGGATCATCACCAGCTCACGCGGCGGCGGCATCCGGGTCTCGCTCCACGTGTACAACGACACCGAAGATGTGCAGGCGCTGGCTGACGCTCTCGCATCCATCGGGCGCAACGGGACTCGTGAGAAC
>CAZOGW010000068.1:0-8860 GCA_964579415.1 uncultured Acidimicrobiaceae bacterium
TCGGTGATCGGCCGCTGGATCTGGCACCCGTCATCGACCGCAGTGGCGTGGCCGCCCGCCAGTTCGTCCGGGCGTTCGACGCCCACCTGGCCACCCTCGCCGACCCGCCGGAACCGCCGGCGCCCCCGCCGCTGGGCCTGGCAGACGTGCGCACCCATCTGCTCGCCCGCACCGACCCGGCGGTGGTGGTCCGCTCCCGGATCGCCTCGATGATCCGGGTCACCTCCGACACCGGCTCGTCCCGTCTCGCCCCCGAAGGCATCGAGGCGCTGGAGCGGCTCACCGGCACACCCCGCCTCGACCGCCCGCTCTACGAGCCGCTCGCCGCCTACGCCCCCGAGCTGCTCATGCCCGGCATCGGCCGGATCGCCCCCAACACGGTGGCGCTGGTGCGCACCAACCCCCGCTTCGTGGAGGCCTTCCTCATCGGAGCCAACACCGAGTTCGCCGGCGAGCTGCTGTGGCGGGAGTACCCGGCACGGCGTGACGGCACCCCGATGCGGCGCTTCTGGGACCGTGCCGGCGACGCGCCCGACATACCCGAGATCGCCGCCTTCGACCCCGCCGCCCCCATCGGCGGCTCGGCCACAGAAGGCACCGAAGGCGACCTGGTGCTGGTGGTGAGAGGCGATCTACTGCGCCGCTACCCCAACGCCGTCATCTACGCAGTCAGGTCCAACGCCGACGGCCGCCTCCGTGAGGCGGCCTCCGACCGTCGCGACCCGCTGTTCCGCGGCCGCATCGACCCCGACGTCACCTTCCTCGGGTTCGACCTCACCGTTGCCGAGGCGCTGCAGACACCGGGATGGTTCTTCGTCATCCAGCAGCAACCCACCGAGCCCCGCTTCGGCTTCGACGTCCCGGTGGAGGGAGAGGCGGCCCCCAAGACGTGGCGCGACGCCACCTGGGCCCATGTCGGCGTCGCCCCCGGGGGCCACCTGTCGTCCACGGCGCAGATCACTCCCCCGGCCAACGGAGGCGGCGCCACCTTCCTCACCAACGCGGCGCACCTGGCCGCCATGGCCCTGCAGCAGCCGGTGCGGGTGGCGATCCACGCCCGCGACCTGCTGGGGACGGGCGCCTGATGGACCGCCCCGGGACGCCGTCCCTCAGGGATCGCCCCACCGTCGGCGATCGGATAGTCGACGACCGCACCCCCGAGGACGCCCTCGCCGCCCTCGACGGGCAGGTTCCCGTGGCCCTGCTCCCGGTACGTGTCGAGACCCGGTTCTCCGACGGCGGCGCCACCCTGCGCATCCGCGTCTTCCCCGACGACATCCACGTCCACACCCACGAGCCCGAGCTGACCACGTCGGAGGAGGCAGCCGGTCACACCTACTGGCGGGCGCGCTTCGCCGACCCGGAGGCGTCGGGGCCGGCGTGGCGTGAGGCGGCGTCCCTGCTCGGCCCTCACCGGGCCCGCTGGGTGGTCGCCGCCACCACACCGCTCAACCCCGGAGAGGCCGGCACCGCGGCGCCCCGGTTCCCCGACGTTGCCCGCCGCGACGCCCCCTGGACCCGGGCGCCACAGGTGGCGGCACTTCCGCAGCGGTGGGTGGCGATCGGCATGCGCGGCGACCGCGAGGTGTTCCGCAAGTGGGGCGCACCCGTCGCCGACCCGCTGGCGTTCGGACCCGCTCCCGACCCCGACGCCGACGAGGACACCGAAGTGGTGACCCGCCCCGACGCCGAGCAGGACCTGGCCATCGACGACGGGATGCGCTGGCTGATCGACTTCGAGGAAGCGGAGCGGGTGGGGATGGCTCTCACCGTGACCGACGCCGACCTCCTCGACCGTTCCACCCTCGCCGCCGGCCTCACCCGCCTGGTGGTGCTCGGCGTCGACACCGCCCATCCGGCGGACGAATCCGCCCACCTCCTCGGGGAGCTGCTGGCGGCCCACAGCCACACCGAGGGACTCTCGCTGGTGCCGGCGGGCACGCCGACCAACAACACCACCGCAGGACGCACACCTCTCACCGACAGGGGCGAGGCGCTCGACGCCCTCGACCCGGCCCGGACACCGCCCCCGACCACGGCGACGTCCGACACCACCAGGCTCACCGGGGCGCTGGGCCTGGCCGCCGGGAGCCCTCTCGCCACTGCGCCCGGCAGCGACATCGACGACGGCGACGCGCCCCTCCACATGCACACCGCACTGTGGGAGGCCACCTGGGGCTACTTCCTCGGCAGCATGCTCGACGGCGTGGTGCCCGTCGCCCAGGTCGCCGAGCTGCGGGACCACTTCCGCCACCACGTCCGCGGCTCCGGGCCGCTGGGAACGCTGCGGGTCGGTGACCAACCCTACGGGGTACTCCCCGTCGTCGCCCCCGATCACTGGCGGCCCGACGCCGACGAGACGTCGGGGGTGGCGCTGATGCGGCTCATCGGGGACGGCCGCGGGCTGTGGAGCCACGCCGCCGACCGCTCGCCGCGCATGGGCCGCACCGGCGACGCCGGCCGGGACCTGCTCGAGGTGCTCCAACACACCCCGGAGATGACCACGGTGCGGTTCCGCAACGTGTTCGGCCCCCTCTACACCGCCAACACCACCGGGCTGAGCTGGAGCACCCAACTCCAGGACCTCACCGGCCGCTGGCTGTTCGCCATGTTCGGCGGCGAGACGGCGGCTCCCCGCATCAACCTGTCCACGCTGAGCCCGCACACCTCCCGGCTCACCGTCCCGCTGGTCCAGGGCGGCGACCACGACCCCGCCGCGGCGCCCGAGCCCGACTACATCTCGCAGGCGGCGGAGCGGCTCTCCCGCTCCGGGGGTTTCGCCGAGTTGGAGGCGGAGCAGCCCACCAGCCTGCTCCATGCCCTGATCCTGCACAGCGCCAAGCTGGAGATGGCCCGGGCGTCGGTGCGGTGGATCAACGACACCCTGATGAGCTCGCCAGGGCGGCCGGCGCTGCGGTACAGCGGGCCCGAGTTCGAGCTGCTCGACATCGGGGAGGGTGTGACCACCCAGACGCCGCTGCGTGTCGCCCGGACGCCGTTCTCCCGTCTCTCCGGGGAGCTGCCCATCGCCGAGCACATCGCCGGGCTACCCGATCCCGGTTCGGTGCCCCCGCTGCACAACGTCGCCGAGCTGCGCGACAGCCTGCGCCACCTGGCCGGGTTGCCAGTCGGCCGCCTGGAGCGGCTCCTCAAGGAGACGCTGGACGTGAGCTCGCACCGCCTCGACGCCTGGCTCACCTCGTTCGCCACCCGCCGCCTCGGCGCGGTGCGAGCCGCACGCCCCACCGGGATCCATCTCGGCGGTTTCGGGTGGGTGGAGGACCTGCATCCCGGCGCAGCCCCCGCCTCGCGCGGCTACGTGCACACCCCGTCGATGGCGCACGCCGCCACCGCCGCCATCCTGCGCAGCGGTCACCTCACCCACGCCGGCGGCGACGCCTCGCCTTTCGCCGTCGACATCTCGGCGCCGCGGGTGAGCCAGGCGCTGGCGCTCCTCGACGGGGTACGCCAGGGCCAGCCGATCGGTGCCCTCCTCGGCTACCGATTCGAGCGGTCGCTACGCGAGCGCGATCCCCGCCTGGCCCGCTACATCCTCCCCTTCCGGCGCCTGGCGCCGCTGGCGTACGACCAGGACGGCACCGCCCCTGCCGAAGCCATCGCCGCCCGCGACGTCGTCGACGGTGTCGTCCTCCTGGAGAGGTGGCGGCGGGACGGGCGGGCGGTGATGCAGGGTGCCGACGTCGCCGGCGACGACCGGCCCGCCGTCGCCGCCGAGCTGCACCGCCTCGACGGCGACCTCGATGCCGTCGCCGACCTCCTCGTCGCCGAATCGGTGTTCCAGGCGGTGGGCGGCAACCTGGAGCGGGCCGGTGCCGCCACCGCCGCCCTCGACCGGCAGCGGGTCCCGCCCGAGCCCGACGTCGTCCGCACTCCCCGCCACGGCTACGACCACGTCCACCGCGTCGGGGTCCTCCTCGACGGCACGGCGCCACCGCAGGGCTGGGAGACCGATGTGCGCTCCCGGGGCGAGCCCCGGCTCGACGCCTGGCTGGGCGCCGTCCTCGGCGACCCGACCCGGTTCCGTTTCGGCGCCGACGTCCTCGACGACGCCGGGACGGTGCTGGGGACCGTGGAAGCCGACCTGAGCGACCTGGCGCTGTCGCCGCTGTCGGTGCTGGCCGCGTCCGGCAGTGGCGGCACCGACCGCCCCACCGAGCTCGAAGAGCGCATCGCCCTCCACCTCTCGTCGATCGCCGACGACGAGACCGCCGCCGAGTTGCACATCATCACCGGCCGCAGGGACTCGTGGCCGGCGTCGGCGCTGACGCTGGGTGACCTGCTCGCCCTCGCCGACTCCGCCCGCGCCGTCACCGGCGGCGCCCGACCGCTCGACGCAACCCTGCTCGCCCTCCCCGAGGACACCCCGTCCCCCGGCATCGATCGCGCCGAGCTGCGGTTGCGGGCCGACGTCACCGTCGCCGCTGCCGCCACAGCCCTGGACGACCTCGGCGCCGCCCTGGAGTCCCCGGTTACCGGCTCTCGCCGCTTCGGAGAGTTGCTCCTGGCGGCCTCCGCCGCCGGCGCCCGGGACGCGGTGCCCCTCGGCTTCGACACGGCGACGCTGCGCGAGCAGGCGGGCCACGTCGCCCGCGACCTGGCCACCGCCCTCTCCACCGCTGAGCCGGCGCTGGCCGCGGCGGGCGCCGACACCTCCGACGACGCCTTCCTCGCCGCAGTCACCACCGCGGTGAAGGCCGTCCTCGGCGCCGACTTCCCGTTCCTCCCCCGCTTCTCGCTGGCCGATCCCGCCGGCTGCGCCGCCTCGCTGGCCGACCGTGGCGCCCTGCTCGGCGGCGACGAACTCGCACCGGCCGAGTGGCTACAGCGCCGCTCGCTGGTGCGCAGCGGCGCCGCCCGACTCCACGAGTTGCTCACCTACGCCGAGCTCGCCGGATCCGGCACCGGTCCCGCCGACCTGTCCGTGCTGCAACTACCTCACCGGCCCGGGGACCGCTGGTTCTCCGCCGACCTGCCCGATGACGGCACCGTCCCCGCCGGGCGCATCTCGCTGACCATGCACAGCCCGGGACCGGTCGACATCAGCGGTCCCCTGGCAGGCATCGTGGTCGACGACTGGATGGAGACGATCCCCGCAGCCGTGGAGACCACCGGCGTCGCCTTCCACTACGACGCCCCGGGGAGCCGGGCCCCGCAGGCGGTGTTACTGGCGGTACCTCCCGACCCGGCGGCCCGGTCGTGGAGCTTCGAGGCGCTGCGCGACACCGTCATCGAGGCAGCGGAACTGGCGCGGATCCGCGCCGTCGACCCGCAGCAGGTGTGGCTGGCCGGGCGGGTGCTCCCGGCGCTGTACGTGGCGCACAACATCGCCGGAGACACCGCCGCGATCAACCTGCCCCGTCTCGAGGTCGAGTTCGGTGAGATGGCGACGAGGGAGGAGGGATGACATGGCCTCGGTGACCTCGTGGATGCGGCTGGAACCGATCCCACGGACCACAGACCTGGAACCGGCGCTCCAGGCCCAGGTGGCCGACCCGCTGTGGCTGCTCGCCCGCCAGTGGCAAACCCTCGAGTTCGCCGGGGAGGACGCCGGCTCCCCCATCGTCGCCCGCGTCACCGCCGATGCCGCCCGCCTCGACCGGGTGTCCTTCGGCGGGTCGCAACCGATCGCCTACGACGACGTGAAGGCTCCTCTCGAGGCCGCCGTCGAGGCGGAGCCGTTCTCCCCGGCCGGCAGCGAGCGACTTCGCGTCGATGCCGGACTTCACTTCCTGCGCCTGCTGGCCCGTCACGGCGCCACGGCGATGCGGGACCGCTACATCGACCACTACGCCTTCGTACCCGGGAACGATCCCGCCCCGCTGCGGGCAGCCGGGTTCCGCACCCTGGCGGGGGGCCGGGCGCCCGACGGGGCCCGGCTCCACGCCGATCTCGCCGCCCATCGCGGGACGGCGGCGTCACTCTCCGACCTGCCCGAGGCCCCTGATATCCCCGCCGCGGCTCGCCAGGCAGTGGTCGACGCCGCCAACGTCTGGCTGACCTGGTACGAACGCCTCTTCACCGCCCCCGGGGAGGGGGCGTGGGACCCGTCCCACATGGAATATGCGTTCCGCGTCGGTGCCGCCACCGCCACCGGCCAGGTCGAACTGGCCGCCGGCGAGTACCACGGGGGTCACCCCGACTGGCACACCTTCGCCCTCCACCAGCGAACCGAGGAGCCGCAAGAGTCGGTCACCCGCCGCATCGTGCGCACCGTGATCCCCACCCCGGCAGGCTACGCCGGCATGCCGGTCGACCGCTTCTGGCAGTTCGAGGATGGCCGGGTCAGTTTCGGCGCCATCGACGCCGGTCCCTCCGACCTCACCCGCCTGGTGCTCGTCGAGTTCGCCCTCGTCTTCGGCAACGACTGGTTCGTCATCCCGGTGGACCTGGAGGTCGGCTCGGTGTGCACCATCGAGTCGCTGCAGGTGATCGACACGTTCGGCGTCACCACCACCGTCGGCGCGGTGGCGGACGGCGACGGCTGGAGCATGTTCCGCATCAGGGCCGGCGCAACCGGGGACGCCACCGCGGAAAGACCCGCTATGTTCCTCCCGCCGGTGCTGGCGAGCACCGTCGAGAGCGACCCGGTGGAGTCGGTGACGCTGCTGCGCGACGAGATGGCCAACATGGTGTGGGGCGTGGAGCGCAAGGTGCTCGGCCCCACCGGCGACGTCGTCGACCGGGACGACACATCCCATGCACCCGCCCTGGGCCTGCAACAGGTCGACGGCGAGGTCACCGACGCCGAACTGGTCTACCGGCTTGCCACCCCGGTGCCGGACCACTGGATCCCCTTCGTACCCGTCCCCTCCGCCGACCACGACGGCGTGGTCCTGGAACGGCGCACCCTGCGCCGCACCACACCCGACGGCACGGTGGACATCGTCCCGCAGGGTCGCATCCTCGAACCGGGCGTGCCGCTGCGCATCGAAGAGGAAGAGGTGCCCCGCGAGGGCGCCATCGTGGAGCGCACCTTCCAGCTCGCCCGCTGGACCGACGGCTCCACCCACCTGTGGCTGGGCCGCCGCAAGCGAGTCGGCCGAGGTGAGGGCCGCAGCGGGCTCCGCTTCGACGTCGTCGAGCGGCAGCTGGATGAGGGCCCGTGAGACGGCTCGGCGGGCGGTGAGCCGCCTTCGCCCGCTACCCTCCTCGAGCGCGACCCGGGAGGTCAATAAACATGAGTCAGCACCCGCTGCGACGAGCCGCCACGGCGACGATGCGACTGGCCCTGGTGGGCGTTCTCGTGGTCGTGCTCGCGGCCTGCTTCAAGATCGACATGGACCTGACGGTTTCGGAGGACGACACCGTCAGCGGCACCATGATCTTCGCCCTCCAGCAGTCCGTCATCGACCTCATGGGTGGCGACCCCGACGCCTTCTTCGACGACGCCGACATGGCGCCCGACGTCGAGGACCTGACCACCGAGGAGTACACCGAGGGCGAGTTCATCGGGCGGCAGTACACGTTCTCCGGCGTCCCCTTGGACGAGTTCAGTGGCGACGGTTCAGGGGAGGACCTCACCATCGTCCGTGACGGCGACGTCTTCCGTTTGAGCGGCGTGCTCGATATGTCCGATGCGGCCGGCGGTGACGCAGGCGACATGGGCTTCGACCCGGCCACGGTCATGTCCGGCGCCGAGCTCAACATCAAGGTCACCTTCCCCGGCGAGGTTCAGGAGGCGAACGGTGTGATCGACGGCAACTCCGTGAGCTGGGAGCCCGACCCGATGGGACGCAACGAGCTGAGTGCGGTCGCCAGCGCCGTCCCCGGCGGGGGTGGCTCCAGCATGTTGCCCATCATCATCGGCATCCTGGTGGTGGTGGCGGCCGCGGTGGCGTTCTTCCTGCTCCGGCAGCGCCGGAAGGCGGCGCCGGCACCGGTCAACCTCGACTCGGTGGAGTCGGCGCCGGTTCAGGACTGGTCCCCGCCCGCCGATACCTCCCTGCCGGCGTCCCAGGTTCCGGAGCCGGTCGCAGACACGTCCTTCGACGCGCCCGAGGTGCCCGAGGCAGTTGCAGATCCTTCACCGGACGTACCCGAGGCACCGGACGTGGTCGCAGATCCTTCACCGGACGTGCCCGAGGTACCGGACGTGGTGGGCGATGCCGGAGACGTGGCGGCCGAGGCCGGCGATACGGTCGCCGATGCCGCCGAGGAGATTCCCGGCGCCATCGACGATGCAGCGGCGGGCGACCCGCCCGGTGCATCCGACGACCCGCCAGCGGACGACCGAATCTGATACCCGGCGGTCAGGGCCCTACCGGCGGAGCGTCGTAGGGCCCTTCGACCGTTCCCCCACTCGAGGCGGTGGCCTATGGTGGCGTGGTGCATCAAACCGCGATATCGCAGATCCTCGTTGCAAGGAGAAGCAGGTGACACAGGTGAACGACAGCCGGATCGACATCGACAGCGGCGTGCGGGGCAAGATGGTGGAACTGCTCAACGCCCAGCTCGCCGACACCACCGACCTGTACACCCAGGTCAAGTACGCCCACTGGAACGTGGTCGGATCGGACTTCATCCAACTCCACGAGTTCTTTGACGAGGTCGCCGCCAACGTGCTCGGGTTCGCCGACCTGATCGCCGAACGGGCAACCGCACTGGGCGGGACGGCGCGGGGCACGGTGCGCCAGTCGGCCGCCGCCTCGACGCTGGACGAGTACCCCGATACGGCTGTCGACGGCATGGACGCCGTGGCCGCAGTCGCCGACCGGGTGGCGGCCTATGCAGCCAGCACCCGGCAGGCCATCGAGGATGCCGACACGGTCGGTGATCTGACCACCAGCGACCTGTTCACCGAGGTCTCCCGCCAGGCCGACAAGGACCTCTGGTTCCTCGA
>CAZOGW010000068.1:8960-16417 GCA_964579415.1 uncultured Acidimicrobiaceae bacterium
AGGGTGGGAACCGGACGTCTGCCGCCCTCCGTACCCCTTCTGAGAGACGGCCCGGAGAACGGACCCGATTGGCTCGAGAGGACAGGCCGATACCGATGAGAAGGCTTCTTGTGGTGCTGGCGCTGCTCGCCCTCGCCGCGGCCTGCGGCGGCGACGACACCGGCGCCGTGGCGGACACGAGCGCCGGCACGGACGCCACCGTGGCCGCCCCCACCACATCGGCGGCAGCGGCGACGACGGCTTCCCCGGCCGGCAGCGCAGCACCGGCGGGCGCCACGCTCGATGTCGTCACCTCGGGCCTCGGGGAGATCCTCGTCGACGGGGATGGCTTCACCGTGTACATCTTCGGGTTGGACGGGCCTGGAACGTCGGCCTGTGATGCCGGTTGCATCCAGAGCTGGCCTCCGGTGCCCGGCGGCCTCGTCGCCGGCGACGGTGTCGACAGATCGCTCATCGGATCGATCACCCGCGACGACGGCAGCTCCCAGGCGACCTACGCCGACCGACCGCTCTACCGATATGCCGCCGATACCGCCCCCGGAGACACACGCGGTCAGGCTGTCGGTGACGTGTGGTTCGTGGTCGGCACCGACGGCGAGCCCATCACCGACGCCGCCGCGATGAGCCTCTACGGCGACTACTGACCTGGACCATTGAGAAGACCGCCCGCGCATACTCACTTCTCGACAGCTACTTCTGCGGGTTCGCCCTTCAAGAGTCCGTATCCCTGCCATTCGACAAAGAGACCGCTCCGGAGGTGGCCGAGTCGATCCCGGTGCAGTCACCGGATAGTCGCTGAACTATGGCCTGCTCGCCAGCGGAACGAGGAGCGCCATCCATGATCGGTTGCACCGTGGCGGAGGCGATCGAAACGGCGCTCGGACCCCCGGAACCGCTTCGCCGGGATATCGCTCACCAACCAGGTCGTCGGGCGTCATCGCCAACGGCGCCTATCTGGAGCGACCATACCTGGCCGGCAGCTCCCCCAATGGCCGGCATCATCGGCGGATACGCCTGGCGATCTCGGAGAGGCTGAGAGCGGCGCGCACCAACCGGCGATCACGTAGCCGCTGGTAGCGGTCCTCGGCCTCCACCAACCGCTCGACCAGGTCGGCGACCATGACGTCGTCGGTGTCTCCCCGTGAGGTATCCGCGGGCTGCACACCCAACAGCGCCTCGACACCCCGCAACGTCCATCGGTAGCGGAACTTCTCCTCGTCGATGGAGCGCCACGCGACTTGCGACTCACGGTCGTAGACGGCGATCAGCCGCTCGTGCCCGTTCAACTCCCTGGCCAGGTAGGTGTAGTTCGGCTCCCTGCCGAACCAGGTGCGGAGCTTCTCCTCGTCGACAGGGTCATGGACGTGCGACTTGGCCTTCCCCTTCTCCCAGCGATACGGCACGGAGATGACGACGACAGAACAGATCTCCAGAAGCCTCTGGGCAAATGCGTCGGCCGCGGGCACGTGCTCCATGACCTGGAAGCTGAGCCCCACGTCGAAGTGCTCCTCCGGATTCCAACCGAGAAAGTCATCTGTCAGGGAAACCACTCCCGGCGCGCGGTAAGGGCGCTCCAGATCGATGGAGACTCGGCGGTCGGCCTCGGGGAACCAATCAAGAATGGGCGTTCCGTTCGAACCGACGTCCACGATCGAACGGGCATTCGACGCGATCCTCCGAGTGATCTCCTTGGCCACCTGGAGGTAAACGAGCCGCTGCCGGTCGTGCCAGTATTCGCTCTCCGACTTCGCTCGGTGGACCGCCGCTTCCAACCTCGCCAGCTCATGCCGGATCAGCGGGTCCGGTGGGCACTCCTGAAGCAGTTCGCCGAGAACGGCGCGCGCCGCGGTGAGGTCGCGGGCACGCCGGTAGGCCATTGCAGCGGCGCGGGCGTACCGGCGCCGTTCCGACATGTCTGTCGCGTCCCGGAACGCTCCCGCGAACAAGGCCCCCGCCAGCGGCCAGTCCCGTTCTGCGACCGCCTTGTCGGCGGCCACGATTCCCTTGGCTCGTTGCCGACCCGCATCGCCCGCGCCCTCGACCGCGTGGGTTGGCGGGCGATTCATCCCTGCGGACTCCATCATGCCCATCCCTTCGTGTGCTGCGGCGAGCCCTCGCCCAGTGTGCGCAGTCGGGAGACGTTTCCCCTGTCCCGGTAGCAGTCTGGCAGTTGCGCGGAATGCCGTCACGAGCATGGCGCAGGTTTGGGTCGGTTCTGCGCAACGTTGTCAGACACCGCCCCGGGATTCTGAGGCGCTCGTTCCCCGGAGGCGGTCTGCTCCCCCGAGGAGACGTACCCGAAGCGAGGGCCACAGCCACCGCTGCGGGTGCGCTAGATCTTCGGCTCCACCCACGTGCCGGGCAGCGCCTGGAGCGCCTTCGCGATGACGTTCGGGGTCTTGTCCTCCGTACGGATGTCGGAGCCCAAGGACTTCTTGGCGGACTTGTACTTCCAGCTTGCGAAGGAGACCTTGATCGCTCCCTTGTCCCGCATGAAGTGGATGTGCCACTCGGGCTTGAGCCGTCCTCCTCCGGCGCATTCGAAGGTCCAGGTGACACCCTTGCCGCTGCCCGTGTCGTAGATGCTCCCCCTGACCGGTTTGAGGAGGCCCGATCTGAGCAGCGCCGCCACTGTCTTGGGATTGATCGTATCTCGATCGTTGAGCGGCGCGAAGTTGGCGACCAGCGTGTCCCATTGGGTCTTGGTGGCGTCCGCGGCAATCGCGAGGCTGGTGACGATCTGCCTGCGTTTCTCGACGTCTGCCACATTCGCCTTGAGCGTCGTCCAGCGGCCCGCTACCTCGGCAGCCGTCGCGCCCGCCTTGGCGTTGAAGGTCGTGCATTGGGATAGGGTCACACCGATCGCGATCAGATCCCGGCTGGTGGTGAGGTCCCCGCCGAGAGGTGCCAGCTCCTCGAGCTCCTTGACCGTGAATGTGCCCGCATGGCCGATCGCCGTCAGCGTGGTCAGATCGGGAAGCGCCGGAGCTCCGACGAGGCCGGCGAGCTTGATGGCCGTCTTCGTGTTGCCCCCGGTGAGCGGCAGTCCCAGGATGTCCTCGGCCACGTTTGCCGAGGTCACCACCGCCGGATTGGCCTCCCACAACACCACGACCTTGTGCGGTTCCGCGGTAGCGCCCAGCGCCGTCCGCCTGTCGAAGGCGAAGCGCATGCGCTCTGGAGTGGTGGCGATCTCCTGGATGAAGGCCGGCCATGCGGCATCTGAGAAACTGGCGCGCATTGTGACGGCGTCGTCTTCGAAGGCGGCGTTGGTGATGGCGGTGATCTTCGCCTCGTTGGCGGCGAGCGGGGCGTAGACATCGGTGTAGACGGCTTCGGCCCGCGGGAGGTCCCCCCTGGTCCGGCTCAACGCCAGGTCCGCTGCCTTCTTGTCCTCCTTGCCTGCCATCCAGGCGTTGCGAGTGTCGACCGTGGCGTACCACGTCTCGCGCTCGACGAGTGCCTTGGCCTCCTGTTCGAACGTGTTGGCCGGAGAGCTCAGGCCGTCCTTCAGCTTGCCGAGATCGGCCGGCGTCCACTCGATCTTCTTGTCGGGCGGCAACGCCTCCTCCCGGTCCCGCTCCTTGGCATCGATGTTTGCGATGTGTGCGAGCCTCTTTCGGGAGCGGCCGAGGCTCTCCGTCATGGTCCCCTTCGCCGCATCGCGGAGTGCAGTGAGGGCGGCATCGTGAGCGACGTGGTCGCGCCGGAATGCGTCATGGTGGCTGATCAACCTGCCGACGCCGCCCGTGGTCAGGATCCCTGCGAACGTGTCGACGGTGTCCGTGGCTGCGCTGTCGAGCTCTGTCGGTTTGGTCGCGCCGGCCATCGCCCGCCTGGCGTGATACTCCAGCGCGAGCGTCGCCACGTTCCTTACCTGGGTGGCGATGTCGGCATAGTCAGGATGTGCCCCGGTGAACGTGCCGAGGTCGGCGTCGATCGTGTACTGGGCCGTCGCCAGGGAAGGTTGCAGGGCGCCGCTCGGGCCGCCCAGGACGAGGACGTCGGGCAGAACCAGCGGGGGTGGAGCCACCGGCTTCGGTTTGGTGAGGACGGGCTCCGGAACTGCTTCGGCCGCGGCCGTCGCTTCCTCGTCACTCGTCGCTTCGGCTGTCGCCTTCTCCTCACCGGCACCCTCTGTCGTTGCCTCGGTTGCGGCTTCTGTCTTCCCTTCGCCGGATGCTTCCGTCGTATCGGCACTCGGCGTCTCAGCCTCGGCCTTCACCTCACCTGCGACGTCGCCCGCCGCCTCTGTCTTCCCTTCGCCGGATGCTTCCGTCGTATCGGCACTCGGCGTCTCAGCCTCGGCCTTCACCTCGCTTGTGATGTCGGCCACGACGTCATCGCTGAGCTCGGACTTCAGGTCGCCAGGAGGCTCCATCGTGCCTTTGCCGGCAGGCTGCCTCTCAGGCTCTTCGGTGGGCCCCGGCTTGGCCTCGGTGACGAGTGTGGCGGCGGGCTGGTCGCCTGCGGGAGCAGTGATCCGAGACTTGGCGGGCACGGCATCCACCCAGCGGACGGAGTCTCGGCGCACGTAGAGACTCCAACGCAACCACCAGGTCGAGACCTGTGCCACCACCCAATCTGCAGGATCGGGATCTCCCTTGAAGAACCTGTAGGGATGGCCGCTCACCACCGAGTCGGCATCTGTGGGCTCTTCCACGATGCCGTAGAAGTCCCGCTGGATCGCCGGCGATCTGCCCGCGGTCGAGATGGCCAGGGCCGGGCCGTCACGGACGTGATCGTGGAGCGATCCGACCTCCGGCAGGGTGCCAACGCCCCCTCCCGAGTTGTTCTCCCCCGTCGGAGTGACGGCCGCCCAGCGTTGGGCGGCACGGTTGTCGACCTTGTCCTGAATCTCCGCCAACCGAGGCTTCGCCGGTGACAACCTGCTCGGACGGGGTCGGCGTATAACCGCGGTGGGATCACCGGCGATGGGCTTGGGTTCGGCGCTGGCCTGCCGGAGGCGTCGGACCATGCTCGGACCATAGGCGGGCGCAAGGTCGCCGTCCTTGGATCCACCAGGTTTGCCCCGATGTCTGCACTCCCGGACCGAACATAGGGGTCAGGCCTGCCGGGAGTTGAAGGCGACCACATCGGATACACCGAACCGCCGAAACCCCTTGAGTTTCAAGGGGTTTCGAGAGTGGCGCCACCGGGATCGAACTGGTCACCCGTGGAAGCGTCAGGGGAGTCGCTGGACCTGTCGACGACACGGGACTCGACCGGGCCAACCGATGGTGCGGATTCCGGGACGGCATCCACCAGTTCGAGCAGCGTCTGCAAGAAGTGGTGCCGGCCTGTCGTCGGGTCGTCTCCGTAGCCGCTCATCTTCAGCCCACAGCCTTCGGCTGTGGCCCACGTGAAGATCATCACGACGACCGTCGCGGCTCGTTCCCGGGCCCGCGCCGGCGCTGCGCCTGCGGCCTCGAGCCGGTGGGCGAGCGCTTGGACGATCGGGTCACCGGCTTCGGGTTCAGCCAGGTCACCGAAGCACAACTGAACCTCGGCCCGCTGCAAGTCAACGGAACAGGCACTCCGACATACCTACCCGGACCGGCCAGCGTCGCGATCGACCACGGCGACAACTCCACCTGCCTCGCCAACGACCAACGCGGCGAGACCCGCCCCTTCGACGGTGACGGCGACGGCACCGCAACCTGCGACGCAGGCAGCGTCGAAGTACAAGCTCTGCTCTTGTGAAGTCGGCACGACCACCACCTCATGCACACCCTCGCCGCGAGCTTGCCCCCCGCCACCATGTCAGGTCGGACCCCTCCAGCCAAGAGCCGCCGCGAGCGGAGTTCTTGGCCAGAGCGAACATCGGTACAGCCGTTGGCGGAGGCGCAACCACTGCTACTCTTCTCGGAGGCCGTGCGAGAGAACGAGGAGGTGGTACCCGTGAACGTATCGACGTGGGTGCTCCTCGATGGGGTCATGGTCGGGCGATAGGTCGTCCGGGAGCGCCGTTCACCAACGAGCACTCCCGAGAGGCACGACCATGCACTTCACTTCCGAACAGCGCCTCGACGACGGCGTCCTTGAACGCCAATTCACCCTCGGCGAGATCCCCGGCATCCTGTGGACGCCCACATCCTCACCGGCGCCGCTGATCCTGGTCGGCCACCCCGGCGGACTGCGCAAGATGTACCCCCGGCTGGCGGGGCGAGCCCGGCACTCCGCGGCGAACGGATTCGCCGCGGCCACCATCGAGCTCCCCGGCGGCGGCGACCGACCCCGTTCCCCCGACGCCGAGCAGGCCCGCGCTGATCTGCACCGGGCGCTGGCGGCCGGTGAGCCGGTCGATGAGATCGTCGACCGGCTGGTCTTCCCGCTGGTCGAGAAGGCGGTCCCGGAATGGCAGGCCACCCTGGACGCACTTCTTGCGCTGCCCGAGATTGGGGGCCCGGTCGGGTACTCGGGAGGTGTGATCGCCATCGGTATCCGGCTGGCGGTGGTCGAACCGCGCATCGCGGCGGCCTGTCTCTTCGCGGGGAGTTTCGTGCCCCGTGCCATGTTGGCCGAGGCCGGTCAGGTCACGATCCCGCTCCACGTCCTGCTGCAGTGGGACGACGAAGGCAACGACCTGCAGTTGGCACTGGACTTGTTCGACGCCTTCGGCTCCCGGGAAAAGACCCTGCACGCCAACATGGGTGGGCACACCGGCGTCCCGGCGTTCGCGGGGGAAGAGGCGGCAAGGTTCTTCGCCCGGCACCTGAGCTAGCGCTAGTGGAGCCGCCCGGGTCGGCGGTGCGCACCTCGGTCGGCGGCAAGCTCCGCTTCCAGGACGTCAGACACCCACGCCGCCTGCTCATCGCCGAAGGCGAAGACCCCCCGGGCAGATCCTGCTGGCCCTTGACAACCCCTACGTGATCTCCAAAGCGAATCGACTCGGCCACGCCTCGATCCGCCCTACCACGCCAACTACCTGCCACGGCAACCAACCGCCTGGACGCCCTCGTCGACCGCACCCGCTCGGCAGCCACACCCAGGATGTCTGAGTACCAGTACTAGGAAGCCAGAAGAGTCGGCTCGTGAGAGGGTGGTCGCAGGAGGCTCGGACAGGGTGGGCAGGGTTGGACGATCGGAGGCCGTGGTTCGTGACACCCCCTGGGCCACATGCCAGCGGTTCGTCTTCAGGAGCGACGTCTCGTCCAGGCCCAACGTGGAGACTGTCCCGATCTCGGTCGGGTCGTCGACCAGCGGTGTGCCGTGCGCTGCGGGGAAGGTCGCGAAGGCTGGTGGATGCTGCCATGAGATGGACGACCGGTTGGGTGTCCGTCAGGTGTTCGTCAGAGGGGGCGGGATGGGTGTCATCTCGGTCTATGTGGCACGAGGTTCGACGTGTGTCCCTGAGATGCCAGAAGCCCTTACGTGCCAACGAGTTTCGTTGCTACGTAAAGGCTTCCGGGTGGTGGGCGCTGGCAGGATTGAACTGCCGACCTCTACCGTGTCAA